>NZ_QOZX01000089.1:0-19676 GCF_008368895.1 Bacillus sp. BB081 | reverse complement strand
AAATAAAGGTAAAAAAGTATAAAAAAACCTATTAAATTATTCTATAAGTATTTTTTCTAAAATATAATTTCTTGGTTAAGCTAAAATAGTTATTTTTTAACCTTATATATATTAATTTGTAATCATTACAATTACAGAGGTGAAATTTTTAATTAATTATATTTGTATAATGTTTTTGGCTCGTGTTTTTACTTAACAGTTAAATTATTGAGTACAATCGACAAAATTTTGCTATTTACGCATTAAAAATTTAATGTTTTAATGAACAACATAACTGGTATGACCAGAGAGAAAGGAGAAGATTACGCTAATAGGAGTATAGCGAAGTTGTAAGTAACATTATGTCGAAAATAATTTTCCTAATAATCAGTTAATTAACAAGGGACCTAGAATCTCAAAAGGATCAAGTTTGTAATAAAAGTGTTCTAAGTTATTGCATAACAAAAGTGAATTTATTCCGCAATAAAAGTATAAGCAATGTACAGTATAAGTTCATCTTTTGTAGTCTTGTAAGGCTCTTGCTGACAAAACTAAGAGACATATTATGTAATTGATATTAAACAAGGTCAAAACAGGATTAACTGTAAGCGTTGGTTTATCTATCCTCGCAGCTCTGTAAGTTAAACCGCAACTCTATGGGAGAATTAATATTTTACTACCCATTGGGTGTCTAATTCAAATATAGCTGATGAATTTTTATTGTTTATTTTTGAAAAATAGAGTATCTAAATGAGAGATGAGTAAAATTCTTACATCCTATTAGAAGTAAAAAATAAGGATAACACCCTATCTGAAAGACTTCTCTTTCCTCATCCGTGTACAAAGAGAGAGCCTAGCGCTAGGTCGTACAAGTTATATGAATCAATTTATAGAAAAAAATGGTAAAGGAGTGTACGGATTTTTAATAACATCCATTGTAACTGGAGCGAATATTCCTATCAATACTCTCGCAACACCAATCGTTCAAGCAGAAACTCAACAGGAAAACATGGATATTTCTTCATCATTACGAAAATTAGGTGCGCAATCTAAATTAATCCAAACGTATATTGATCAATCTTTAATGAGTCCTAATGTACAGCTAGAGGAAGTCCCAGCTTTAAATACAAATCAATTCCTAATCAAACAAGATATGAAGGAATGGTCATCGGAACTCTATCCACAGTTAATTCTATTAAATTCAAAAAGCAAAGGATTTGTAACAAAATTTAATAGCTATTATCCGACATTAAAATTGTATGTAGACAATAAAGAAGATAGAGAAGGTTTTTTGGATAGACTTGAAGTACTTCAAGAAATGGCTATGACGAATCAAGAAAATGCGCAACGACAAATTAATGAGTTAACTGATCTTAAATTACAGCTTGATAAAAAATTAAAAGATTTCGATATTGATGTGGCAACTGCGCAAGGCATATTAGGTACAGATGGAACGGGAAAAATAGATCAGTTAAAAAATGAAATATTAAATACAAAAAAAGCAATTCAAAATGATTTACAACAAATTGCATTAATACCAGGAGCTTTAAATGAGCAGGGATTTGCTATATTCAAAGAAATTTATAGTCTTTCAAAAGAAATTATTGAACCGGCTGCTCAAGCAGGGATGGCAGCGTATAACAAAGGAAAAGAAATTAACAACTCTATTCTAGAAGCTGAGAAAAAAGCAGCGCAAGAAGCGACAGAACAAGGTAAAACTGCTCTAGAAATTGAATCGGCCAAAAAAGCAGCTCGTGAAGCAATTGAGAAAAGCAAACAAGGTGAAATAGCTGCAGCTGCAGCCGCAAAAACGCAAGAATATGATCTGATGAAAGCCATTGATACTGAAAAGATTAAGAAAACATTTGGTGTCTTCGCAGAAGTAAATAAACTAACAGCAGAGCAGCGATCATATTTAGATGACTTAGAGAAACAAAACCAAAAAATATATGATTTAACAACGAAACTATCAATAGCAGATTTGCAAAAATCAATGCTTCTTCTTTCACAAAATGATTTGCATACGTTTGCAAATCAAGTGGATGTAGAACTTGACCTACTAAAGCGCTATAAAGAAGATTTAGATTTAATAAAAAATAACATTACAAAATTATCTACTAATGTTGATGTAACTAACGAGCAGTCTCAAAAAGATACATTAAGACAATTAAAAAATGTAATAAGTTACCTTGAAGAGCAGGTATATAAATTTTGATATTACGTTTTTAAAAAAACTATAAAGATTATAAGAATCTAGCGAAAGAAGGAGAAAAGTGATGAAAAAATTCCCATTCAAAGTGCTAACTTTAGCCACGCTGGCAACGGTTATAACTGCTACTACTGGTAACACTATTCATGCATTTGCACAAGAAACGACCGCTCAAGAACAAAAAGTAGGCAATTATGCTTTAGGTCCTGAGGGACTGAAGAAAGCATTGGCTGAAACAGGGTCTCATATTCTTGTAATGGACTTGTACGCAAAAACAATGATTAAGCAACCGAATGTAAATTTATCTAATATCGATTTAGGATCAGAAGGAGGAGAGTTGCTCAAAAATATTCACCTTAATCAAGAACTGTCACGAATCAATGCGAATTATTGGTTAGATACAGCAAAGCCACAGATTCAAAAAACAGCTCGTAATATTGTAAATTACGATGAACAATTTCAAAATTATTACGACACTTTAGTAGATACTGTACAAAAGAAAGATAAGGCAGGTCTAAAAGAGGGCATAAATGATTTAATTACTACAATTAATACAAATTCAAAAGAGGTTACAGATGTAATTAAGATGCTACAAGACTTCAAAGGGAAACTATATCAAAATTCTACAGATTTTAAAAATAATGTTGGTGGTCCAGATGGGAAAGGTGGATTAACTGCAATATTAGCAGGTCAACAGGCAACGATTCCACAACTTCAAGCTGAAATTGAGCAACTTCGTTCTACTCAGAAAAAACATTTTGATGATGTATTAGCATGGTCAATTGGTGGTGGATTGGGAGCAGCTATTTTAGTTATTGCAGCTATTGGAGGAGCGGTTGTAATTGTTGTAACTGGTGGTACAGCAACACCGGCTGTTGTTGGTGGACTTTCAGCTCTTGGAGCAGCTGGTATCGGTCTAGGAACTGCGGCTGGTGTCACGGCATCTAAGCATATGGACTCCTATAACGAAATTTCTAACAAAATCGGAGAATTAAGTATGAAAGCGGATCGTGCTAATCAAGCAGTTCTTTCGCTTACTAACGCGAAAGAAACATTGGCATATCTATACCAGACTGTAGATCAAGCAATATTGTCTCTAACAAATATTCAAAAGCAATGGAATACAATGGGCGCAAATTATACAGATTTACTGGATAATATCGATTCTATGCAAGACCACAAATTCTCTTTAATACCGGATGATTTAAAAGCCGCTAAAGAAAGTTGGAATGATATTCATAAAGATGCAGAATTCATTTCAAAAGACATCGCTTTTAAACAGGAATAGAACTGAAAATGAAAACTTATATTGGAGGAATATAAAATGATGAAAAATATCCCGTACAAACTAATCGTTGCATCGGCTCTTTTAACTATGACAGCAACTTCTGTAGTCTCACCAGTAGCAACTTTTGCAAGTGAAATTGAACAAACGAACAATGGAGATACGGCTCTTTCTGCAAATGAAGCGAGAATGAAAGAGACCTTGCAAAAGGCTGGATTATTTGCAAAATCTATGAATGCCTATTCTTATATGCTAATTAAGAATCCTGATGTAAATTTTGAAGGAATTACTATTAATGGATATGTAGATTTACCTGGTAGAATCGTACAAGATCAAAAGAATGCAAGAGCACATGCTGTTACTTGGGACACGAAAGTAAAAAAACAGCTTTTAGATACATTGAATGGTATTGTTGAATATGATACAACGTTCGACAATTATTATGAAACATTGGTTGAGGCGATTAATACAGGGGATGGAGAAACTTTAAAAGAAGGAATTACAGATTTACGAGTTGAAATTCAACAAAACCAAAAGTACGCACAACAATTAATAGAAGAATTAACTAAATTAAGAGACTCTATTGGACAAGATGTTAGAGCATTTGGAGGCAATAAAGATCTTTTGCAGTCGATTCTAAAAAACCAAGGTGCAGATGTTGATGCAGATCAAAAGCGTCTAGAAGAAGTATTAGGATCAGTAAACTATTATAAACAATTAGAATCTGATGGGTTTAATGTAATGAAGGGTGCTATTTTGGGTCTACCAATAATTGGCGGTATTATAGTGGGAGTAGCAAGAGACAACTTAGGTAAGTTAGAGCCTTTATTAGCAGAATTACGTCAGACCGTGGATTATAAAGTAACATTAAATCGTGTAGTTGGAGTTGCTTATAGTAATATTAATGAAATGCACAAGGCACTTGATGATGCTATTAACGCTCTTACTTATATATCAACGCAGTGGCATGATTTAGATTCTCAATATTCGGGCGTTCTAGGGCATATTGAGAATGCAGCTCAAAAAGCGGATCAAAATAAATTTAAATTCTTAAAACCTAATTTAAATGCAGCGAAAGATAGTTGGAAAACATTACGAACAGATGCTGTTATATTAAAAGAAGGAATAAAGGAATTAAAAGTGGAAACTGTTACTCCACAAAAATAGGGAAATATTTATTCTGTTGCAAAGTGACCCATAACATAGAGAGTCTATGATTACACTGATAAACAGTAAAGCAGTAATTAATAAATCCTTATATATTAAAAAGGCGGAGTCTCATTAAAGACTTCGCCTTTCACTTATATATAAGTTGTATCCAAATAAAAAGATAGCCATGTAGTTTACTTGTTTTTAAAAATTTGTAACAGAATCGATCAATAGGATACAGGTTATATAGATTTGCTTAATAATATCGAATCTATGCAACAACATCGTCTTTTAATAAGAATAGGACTTGAAATCATACTCTATACAGGAGGAATAAGAAAAGATGAAAAAAAAATCTTATAAAATACTGGCTGTATCAGCATTTTTAATTATGACAACTACCTATGCAGTCACACCAGTAGCAACCTTTGCAATTGAAACTGAACAAACGAAAACTGGAGATATGTCTCTTTCAGCAAATGAAGAAAAGATGAAAAAAACTGTACAAGATGCTGGGGTATTTGCAAAAGCTATGAATGAATATTCTTATTTGCTAATTAATAATCCGGATGTGAGTTTTGAAGGGATTTCTATTAATGGATATGCAGATTTACCTAGTAAAATTGTACAGGATCAAAAGAATGCAAGAGCACATGCTGTTACATGGAATACAAAAGTAAAAAAACAGCTTTTAGATACATTGACCGGCATTATTGAATACGATACAAAGTTTGAAAATTATTATGAAACATTAGTAGAGGCGATCAATAATGGAAATGGGGATACTTTAAAAAAGGGGATTACAGATTTAAGGGTGGGGATTCAACGAAACCAAGAGTCTGCAAAAGCATTAATAGAAGAATTAACTAAATTTAAAAACGCTATTGGAGAAGATGTTAGAGTATTTGGAAGCCATAAAGAGACCTTGCAATCGATTTTAAAAAACCAAGGAGCTGATGTAGAGACTGATCAAAAGCGTTTAGATGAAGTTTTAGGACAAGTAAACTATTATAAGAAATTAGAATCTGATGGGTTAATAATGGTGAAAGTCCCTTTTATCCCCACGCTTATTTCTGGTGGCATAATGATAGGTACTGCTAGAGATAATTTAGGTCGATTAGAGCCTGCTTTAGCAGAATTACGTAAAACTGTAGATTATAAAATTACATTAAATCGTGTAGTCGGAGTTGCATTTCATAATATTAGTGATATGCATAGTACGATTGATAGTGCTATTACTGCTCTTACTTATATGTCCACACAATGGGATGATTTAGACTCTCAATATTCGGGCGTACTGGGGCATATTGATAAAGCTGATGAAAAAGCTGATCAAAATAGATATAAATTTTTAAAGCCTAACTTGAATTCAGCTAAAGACAGTTGGAAAACAATAAGAACAGATGTTGTCACATTACTAGAAGGCATAAAAATTGCAGAGAAGAAAGAACAAGATTTTATGAATCTACTTCGTCCATCAAACGTTTTTTACTTTTATAAAAAAATCCATAACGCATACACTTTTGAAATAAAGACTGGAACAAATGCACCAAATGCGTCTTATAAAGTTATGAATTTAACTAAAAACACTGTTCATCATATGTGGAGTGGAGGTGCTAATACAAACATGTGGGCTGACTGGCTTTCATTCAATCCAAATGATGAATTTGCGGTGGTAGCAGTAGTGGATGGAAAAGAATATGTTGTATATAAAGACAAAGTAGAAAATATAATGAACTGAACCCGAAAAAATGCATTAATTGGAGATGGTACACTAAACTAGACACCAAGTTAATTGAAAAATTGACCGGCATATGGCTCCTTATTTCCTAGAACACCTAGCTAAAGCAAAGGAATTCGTACATAGATTAGTTGACATTTATGTAGGTTTCATCCATTTTCAAAGATAGTTTTTCTTTTTTGTTTTACTTTTCAAAAATCATGAATGAAATTTCCGTATTCACGAACTCAGCACATAATGGTTGTTAGATGAATTGACATACCACGTCCCTTTAGAATTTCAGGCATATTACGATAACTTAAAGAAAAAAATAATAGTAGCAAATGGCTACTATTATTTTTCTTAAACTATTTTTCTTTAAAATATCACATCTGTCATGTTCCTTATTTGCTTTCCCAGAATTTATTCTAGTTAAAAAAACCTTGCACCAGAACACATATTGTTCTGATGCAAGGTTCGCTGCAATATAAAATACACGACAGTAGGGGCAAGACATAAAATGTGATTTCAAAAGAAACATATGTATATGTGAAGTAAGGTAAATGAGGGGCTGCTCATAACCAGTAGCCCTTCTTTATAACGTTATTTTGCAGGGAAATGTTCAAATATACGTTATATATCATATTCCTCTTTTTCGGAAGAGCAACAAGAACATCTAGCTTAAAAATTTTCACAACAGAGCCAGATAACGTGTTAAAGTATTAATTACTGTGCATGTAAAGATAAAAAAGAGCCTTACAAAAAGATGTTTGTAATAGTTTAGCTTATACGATTTTAGGGGATTAATAGCATTTTGTGCCGTTATTATTAACCTAATTTCCAAGAAAAAGAGGTGATTGTAGGTGACTAAACCTATTAAAAAAAATAGTCGTTATATGGTTGGATTAGATAGTCTAAGGGGCCTAGCTATACTAGGTGTTATTTTGTATCATATTAATTTTAGTTGGATGCCTGGAGGATTTTTAGGGGTTACTGTATTTTTTGTACTCTCAGGTTATTTAATTACAGATATTCTAGCCATAGAGTGGAAGAGAAATAAGAGAATTGATTTAAAAAAATTCTGGCTTAGTAGGGCAAGGAGATTGCTTCCAGGAATGCTTGTTATGCTCGTTATAACGTTGGCATGGATTACGGTTTTTCATAGCTCTTTACTTGAAAAAATGCGCGGAGATTCATTAGCGGCATTATTTTATGTTAGTAACTGGTGGTATATTTATCATAAATTATCGTACTTTGATAATTTTAACCAGCTTTCTCCATTGAATCATTTTTGGTCGTTAGCAGTCGAGGAACAATTCTATGTTGTCTGGCCGTTTATTATTAGTTTAGGACTTTACTACATAAAAAAACAATCCCGTATGATTTTATTGATTTGTCTAGGAGCTGTTGCTTCAGCTTTAGCAATGGCAATTTTGTATGAACCTGGAGTTGATCCGAGCAGAATATATTATGGTACAGATACGAGGGCCTTTTCCTTACTTATCGGAGCGGTACTTGCCTTAGTTTGGCCAAGCAATAGGCTTGCTAATAAAATTATCCCAAAGGCGCGTTTCATTCTTGATGTAGTGGGGGGCATTGCTCTTATTATTATTTTGGTTATGTTTTGGAAGACCAATCAATATGATCCATTTCTATACAAGGGAGGAATGGTTCTCTTATCAATTGCAACAGCATTGTTAGTGGCAAATCTAGCTCATCCAGCTAGTCGCATTGCTCAATTTTTACGGTTTAGACCTTTACGTTGGATAGGGGTAAGATCGTATGGCATATACCTCTGGCATTATCCAATTCTTACATTAACGACTCCAAAGGTAAATGCGGGGGATTTTTCACTAATAAGGGCAATCCTTCAATTTCTTCTAATTATATTGATTTCGCAAATTTCATGGAAGTTTATCGAGAAACCAATCCGACAAGGTGCGCTCCGGAACATTCAGTTTAAGAACTTAAGACTTCAAAATGTCACTTTAGGTGTTAAGTTAGCTTTAATTTGTACATTATTCGTTTCGTCGATAGCCGTCGTAGGGTTATCAAAAGCTAGTAAGGCTAAGGAGAATTCTCACCAAGATAAGGTGGAAGCAGCACAAACACAACCGGCGCCACATCCAGTTGCAGTTTGGGAAAATCCAAATCAAGAGACGCCTCAAAAACAAGGGGAATCAAAAGAAGTAAATTCTGCACAACCTAAAAATTCACTCACAGTTACTGCGATAGGCGATTCCGTTATGATTGATATTACTCCGTATTTAAAAAATACTTTTCCTGATATTAGGATTGATGCGCAAATTGGTCGCCAGCTGTCAAAAGCGATTCCGGTAGTTGAACAGTTAAAAAATGAAGGGAATTTAGGAAACTATGTCATTATTGGATTAGGTACAAATGGAGCCTTTACTACTGAGCAACTTGTTTCATTAATAAAATTAATTGGAAACGAACGTAAAATAATATTTATTAATACAAGAGTACCACGTCCGTGGGAATCAATCGTGAATGAGAGACTGAAAGTAACGGCATCTGAATATCCGAATGCAATTCTAGTTGATTGGTATGCAGCAAGTGCTGGAAAGAAAGACTACTTTGCACCTGACGGTGTGCATTTAACCAAAGTAGGTGCAGAAGCATACGCAGCACTTGTAGCCAAAGCGGTGAAGCAATAATTAACTATTTTTTATTAACTTCTGTTGGGTAAGGAAATGGTTCTGAGTATGAGGTGCCACTCTGAGGTTTAATTACAATTCAAAAAAGAATATTATTCATGTTTTTCTAATCTACGATTTAGAGTGGCCTGACTCACTCCTGTAATTTGACATGAAATATAGGCGAACTTGAAAAGAAAGAAAAGGACTAGAAGAGGCTACAAAGGATACAAAATATGAAGTTGAAATATTAGGAAGAGGCTCTGCAGGTGGAAGCACTGCAAATACATTAAAAGAGCAACAAGTAATAAAAAGTTAATTCAAATCCATAAAGTATAGTTCTAACGAGAATACCAATGACAGATCCTCGTTGGCCCAAAGAAGGCGACTGGGTGAAAATGAAAACTTGCCTTCATGGTAGCCAGCAGAATTGTTTGAAGTATCGAACCCTTTACAACCTTTAGAATGGTATTTTGCGGATCATAAACATAGTAAAACGACAACAATAGAATATATATGGGGTTATAAAGAATTAGCTTTAAATGATAGACATGCTCTTGGTTTAATAGACAGGGAGAATAAGGATATTGCAATATTTTTAAAGCGAAAAGCCGAAATTGAGGAATTAGAAGAATTGTAATAGTGAAGGAATTGATTAATTTATAAAAAACGTAGGAATAAAATATTCCTACGTT
The DNA here is from genome assembly GCF_008368895.1 of Bacillus sp. BB081. Lineage (NCBI taxonomy): Bacteria > Bacillati > Bacillota > Bacilli > Caryophanales > Bacillaceae > Bacillus > Bacillus sp. BB081. Next base: position 9,982 of record NZ_QOZX01000089.1, on the reverse strand, counting down.
TTTTGTACATAACATTAAAAAAAACACCTTATTTTTGGGGGATTTGAAGGTTCTGATGGAAGATTTCCTGGTTTTCGATTTGAATCAATATGATACTATTTACATTTACTGTCATGTAGGGAATTATATTTTTTGCACCTGAACTGTTTGTAATAATTGTAGGATTTTCTGTTTTTTTGTCGAATATATCTTTAATGCAAGGAGGGACATTACATGATTATTAAAGACTATTTCATCAATCTTTCTATTTTTTCTTTATTAGTTAGCGCAGCGATATTTATTCAAGTGTTTTTGATTCATTCCAGGCGATATTTCGAAAAATTCTATGGAGGGATTATTGCAGTTACTTTGATGCTCTTTTCTTTTCCATACATGGGATTTTCCTACGATCTTCGAGTTGTTCCTCTTATTCTATCTTTTATTTACTTTGGTCGCATTGCTGGCTGGATTACACTAATTAGCATAATTATAATGCGTATCTTTTTCATTGGTGGGTATTGGGAGCCACCTGTGATTGCATATTTAAGTATGAGTGTTCTATTTTCTACTATTAAAACATATTCTAAAAACCTTCAGCCTTTTAAAAGTGCATCTTTATATTTTTCTGTTTTTGTCGGAATAAAGTGGTTAGTTGGTGTATTCTTTAATACTACGTTACTTTACTCTGGAGGTTTATTATATATAGCGTTAGGACTTTTAATTGGGCTATTTCTTATGGAAGCCTACCAGAGATTATATTATTTAACACAGGACTTATCTAAAATGAATCGGGAATTAAAAAAATCAAAGCAAGAACTTACAGATACCGTACATGAGCTTCAAGGAGGGATTTTTAAATTTAAAAAAGTGGGTAAGCACTTTATACACACTTTATGTGATGGACAGTTTTATTATCAAAAAGGATTTTACTCTGAACAGGTGGTAGGGAAAAGCTTACGGACTATTGATGCCTCTATTGTTCCACCACATTTAGTTTCACAATTGATGAAGTATTATCTTCAGGCATGGGAAGGGAAAGAAATTATATTCGAATTACCCTGGCCAGATGATAAAACAATTATTCTTATTGCACTTAGGCCGATTAAACGAAATGGACAAGTTATTGAAGTTGTTGGTTCTACAGTCGATATAACTGAAAGAAAAAAGGTAGAATCAGAATTAAGAGCTACCAAAGAATTACTAGAATCATTTATAAAGCATAATGTAGATGCTATTACCATTTCTGATCGAGAAGGGCATATTTTACAAGCAAATAAAGCTTATGAAAAGATATTTGGATGGTCATTAGAAGAAATCATAGGTAAGAGATTACCCTGTGTACCAGATTTCTTAATGGAAGAATCACTCAAAAATATCCAGAAAATTCTAACAGGAGAATCCGTAGTTACTAGATTAGAAACTGTTAGACGACGTAACGATGGAAGTCTTCTTGATGTCAGTCTGACAGTTTCTCCTATATTAGACGTAAGAGGAAATGTGATAGCTTTATCTGCAATATGTAGAGACATCTCTGAAAGAAAACAAGCAGAAAGAGAGCGACATCGATTACATCAACAATTAAAAGATAGTGAAATGAAGTACCGTGCACTAATCGAAGAAGCAACTGATGCAGTATATGTAGTAGAGCTGAATGAAAATTATGTCCCCAGTCGATTCATTGAGGTAAACCCTGTTGGTTGTAAAAGATTTGGATATAGTAGAGATGAGCTGCTCTCGTTACCATTTCCAAATGTAGTACCACAAGATTCTAAAATGATTGTAAGGTTGTTAGAAAAAATTAGAGAGGGACAAACTTCCTTCACTTTGCAAGATGAATATGCTTTTCCAACAGGAAAAATAATAACAACCGAGTTTAGTGTCCGTGTTTTTAACTTAAATGGTAAAAAGGTTTTCCTGAGTATTTCTCGTGATATCACTGAACGGCTAAAAACAGAAGAATTACTACGGAAATCTGAAAAACTTGCTGTCGTAGGACAATTAGCGACTGCAATGGCTCATGAAATTAATAATCCATTAACCGCAATGAAAGGGTTTATGCAATTACTAAAATCAACGGAAACTGAGAATAATCAGGGGTATATAAATATAGTATCATCAGAGATTGAGCGTATAGAAAGTATTACTAATGAATTTATGGCGGTAGCCAAACCACAGGTGTTAAAGATACAACCTAATGATATTAGTGTGCTAATGGATCAAGTTTTAATGCTACTGCAACCTCAAGCAATGATGAATAATATAAAAATTAGAATTGATTTTACACCTGGTATTCCATTGATCCCATGTGAAGGAAATCAATTAAAACAAGTATTTGTTAATATTATAAAAAATGCAATTGAATCCATGCCAAGAGGAGGAGAAATTTTGATTCAATTTGATAAACTTGATAATAATCAAATAAGGATTCGCTTTATCGATCAAGGATGTGGGATTCCAAAAGAACGTATACCATATTTAGGAGAACCTTTTTACAGTATTAAGGAAGAGGGAATCGGCTTAGGATTAATGGTATGTTATAAAATTATTGAAACACACCAGGGGAAGGTATTTATTGAGAGTGAAGTGAATAAGGGAACTATAGTTGAAGTCACTCTTCCAATTTGCACACTTCAAAATTAATACATTCTTTTACTGAAATTTTATAAATTAGTAAGCAGTTAGCTTTGGCTAGCTGCTTTTTTGTATATATTGTAATCGATTCTTCATATTACGGCTTTTTAATGTTTCATATATAGATTTTAAAAACTCTGTAAGTGTTTTGTAACATTTGCGAGAGACTTTTTTAACAGTTATGAGAGAGAAAAGAAAGATTTGTTATATATGATGAAATTAATCTTACTAGTAGGTGTTCTAATTGACCTAGAAACCAAGGAGGAAAAATAACAATGAAACAATTGAAGCCAGTAATTAGTGTATTAGGTAGTGTATCGATGGCACTGACTTTAGCATCTCCTGCTTTAGCAGATGTAAAACAACTGAATCCAGGAGGTACAGTTGAAATATTCAAAGAGAATGCAAATGTAAAAAAAGAAGATAAGAATTTCACGCTCGGATCTGATGGGGAAATAGGTTCACTCATTACACAAAACATTGAAATGGCAAACAACGATTGGGATAAAGATGGTATTTCTAACGACTTAGAGATGAATGGATATAAAATTGAATTCAATTCACAAACTGGAAAAAATGAAGCGAAAGCATGGGATCCCGAGAAGGATAAAGGGAAACCAAAATTTATATCGAATCCTATGAATGCAAATACGGATGGTGATCCTTTTACTGATATGTATGAGGTTGAGAATTATAACAACGATTCTGATACTAATTTCAATCCGATAGTTGCCAACATGCCGAATTTGCAAATTGGTGTCAAACGAATTGAAGTAATTCCTATTGCAACCATTACGGATAATAATGGCGGATCAGTTAGCAGAGGATGGGAAAAAAGTGTATCTACACAACATTCATTTAATGTAGGTTTAAGTGGTTCAGGTGGTGTAGAAGGCTCAGCAGCCGGTCCTGTTCCTTCCGGAAGTGTTTCAGCAAATGTGGGATACGGATATTCAAAAACAACTACGGAAACGGAGAGTTATACAAATAATTTTGATTGGTCTACTGCAACAACTGTGGATACAGCGAACGCAGCAAAATTACGGGTACATTTGGAATATAAGAATGTAGGAACAGCATCCGCTGAAAATGTTTCGCCTCATTTTAATATTCGTTTAGGAAACAAAATTATTAATACTGTAAAGGCAACACAAGATCGTTATAAAGCAAATTATTTAAGTACAGAAAAAGGTGGACGGAATAAAACAGAAGTAGTAATTGACAGTTTAGAAGGACAAGCAGATGCGAATATTGTCTTATCTTTGGATGAATTGAAAGCTGTTGAACAAGGGGAACTTCTTTCGATTGAAGTTTTACCTACAAGTACAATGGATTTATCTATTGAAAAAGGTGAAGAAATTATGCATTTGGGGGATTCAGGGAGATATGAGTCTAGAGTAAATGTAGCTACTGAACAATTAGAAACAGATATAGGAAATATACCAAAGTTTAGGGTATATACTCCTAAAGACAAATCCATTGCTGATAAGCCAGTCTTATCCTATAACGAAGTTTTTCAACATGTAAATATAGATACGAAAAAAGTAAATCATATTGTAAACAAGGCTAAAAGTACTAATAACGTATCAGTGGTTTCAGCTAATAATGGAACTGATGCATTGAACGATTTAAAAGCGGGACAGGGAGATCGCGGTTATTTACATAAAGACTCTGTACACGGTGCTTTTGCAAAACTACAGCAACCAACATTAGTAGAAGGTAGTTATGATTCTGTGACGCAAAAGATTAGGGCAACAATTTTACCTGGTTTATTTGGTGTGAGTAAAGAGATTCCTACTATTTATAGTAAGAAATGGAATGCTCCGTCACAAACAGTAACACTAGTTAAACGTGAGAATGGATTTACATATGAGTCTAGAGAAAATATACACCCTATTAAATCTGAAATTGCTGCGCACAGAAAAGTTACATTTGAAATCAATGACGCACACAATCTAACCCCTACACAAAAGATTGATACTGAAATTAAAGCTAATAAAGAATTTGAAGATTATGTAGTAGATAATTCAGGTGAATTTGTTACAGAAGGGGTTCCTTATACCGTAGCTTCATATGGAAATACAGCTTATTGGGGAAGTCATCATGCCGGGAATAAATGGGAGTATCTTTGGGCTGAAAAATCTAGCGATGAAAAAGTGAATGTAATTATTGAAAGAGTAGGTCAACCTAAACCTGGAAAACCAATTAAAAAGGATGAAGAGGTATTAATTAAATTTCGAAATCCTATTTATTCAGATTATGCATATTTAAAACTTCAAGATAGTTATATCCATTTAGATCAAAAACAGAATGCAAGTACTTTTAAATTTAATCATGCATATCCAAAGAATTTCACTGGATACCATAAACAATGGAACATACTATCTAATGGTAACAAGTTAAAGGTAGGATATTTAATCGATTATATGAAATATGGTAATGGAGAGAATGGGACTGATACTATAGCATGGAATCTATCAAGAGTTCAGTAATAGGTAACAGTTCTGTTACTAAGTTTGAAAAGAGGACCGGAAATGAATTGAATCCGAAAAGTTAGATACAATAATTTAGGTTACTAATAAGGAATGAGTTCGATGTTGAATCGGACTCATTCCTTTTAATTTATATAATTTAGTAACTACTATTTTAAATACCTATCTAGTCATATAAGTAATCAAATGTTAAGATTACTATCTGTATTACAAAATTTATTTTCTGAATTTTCATTGGATAATAGAAAAAATAAATTTTGTGTTATTGGTGAAAAAGAAGCGAGGATAGTATATGAAGAAAAGAATTTTAATCGTAGAAGATGAAGAAAATATTCGAGAAGTATGCAAACGGTATTTAGAAAGAGAAGAATATGAAGTTTATACCGCTGTAAATGGTAAAGAAGGTTGGGATTTATTTCTTACACATCAACCAGATTTAATTATATTAGATTTGATGATGCCAAAAAAAGATGGATGGGAATTATGCGAGGAAATTCGTCAACAGTCAAATGTCCCTATTATTATGTTAACTGCTAAGGGAGAGGAAAGGGATCGAATTTTAGGCTTAACAATGGGGGCTGATGATTATTTAACAAAGCCATTTTCCCCCCGTGAATTAGTATTAAGGGTTCAAATTATACTAAGAAGAGGAAGTCATGTACCAATACAAGCGAAAGAGTCTCTATTGGAAGTGATAGAGTTTCCAGATTTAAAAATATATCCAAAGACAAGATATGTACTTGTTTGTGATAAGGAAGTGGAGTTAACGGTGAAAGAGTTTGAGGTACTTTATCTCATGGCAAAGCATCCAAAACAAGTATTTTCTCGCTCGCAGCTTCTTGAATTAATTTGGGATTTTGGACATGAAGGGGCATCAAACACAGTTACCGTGTTAGTGAGTCGTTTACGTGAAAAGCTCGAAAAGCATACGATAAAGAATCGTTGGATTCATACTGTTTGGGGTATAGGATATCGCTTTGAGCCAAATGGAGGAAATGAAACATGAGATTACGTATTCAATTGTTACTCATGAATCTATTAAGTACCAGTATTATGGTAATTGCTATATGGTATAGTGAGACCAAAATGTTACTTGAACCGGAACAAACGCGGTTATTAACAGTAATTGCATTTGTGGCATTCATTATTTCAACGTTTATTTATTGGTTAATGACACGTCCTATCATGAGATCTATACAAAATTTAATAAAATTGACGAAACAATTTAGTGATAGACACTTTGAAACGATGTATATAATTGGGCAAGAACCACGTGAGTTTAAAGAATTGGCAACAGCCTTTCAACAGATGGCAAAAAAATTAGAAGAAGGGTTTACTAAGTTAGAGGAACAAGAAAACTCTCGTAAGGAGCTAATTACCAATATCTCACACGACTTACGAACACCTATGGCTAGTATGCAAATGATGATAGAAGCATTACAAGATAACCTGATTGAAGATCCTGAAATGAAAAAGCAATACTTAGCAACGGTTTTAAAAGAAATAGAAAGATTAAATGGATTAATTAACGACTTATTTGATCTTTCAAAGTTAGAGTTTGAGCAAGTAGATTTTCACCCAAGTTTCACACATTTAGATAAAGTTCTATTAGATGTATTAGAGTCACATTCTGTCTTATTAGGAGACAAACAAATCCATGTGCAATTGGATGTCCCTGATACATTACCTCGGCTTTTGATTATGCCCTGTAAAATTGAAAGGGTCATAGGTAATTTATTACATAATGCAATTCGATATTCTCCTATCTCTGGAACAATTGAATTGACTGTAGTGGAAAATAAACCAACTCAACAGGTCCAATTCACTATGCGGGATGAAGGAATGGGAATTTCTCCAAATGATCAATTACGTGTATTTGAACGTTTTTTTAGAACAGATCGATCAAGAAGTTCACAATCTGGAGGTTCCGGACTTGGATTAGCTATTGCAAAATCATTGATTGAAATGCACAAAGGGGAAATTGGCGTAAGGAATCGCGCAGATGGTAAGCAGGGAAGTGAATTTTGGTTCACTCTTCCCATCACATCAGTAAAAAAATAAGATGCTGAAAGACTTTTGTAACATTTACGTTAGAAAAATGAAAGACCTTCTTGTTAACATACTACTACACAGTATGTTACAGGAGGTTTTTTACTTTATGAAAAGAAAATATGTATGGCTTATAGGTGGTTTAATAATTGTATTGGGGATTTTATGGTCATTGTTCCGACCAGAGAAATTATTTATTGATAAGCGTGTAAATGAATCATTGCCACAAGCAGAGATACAATCAACTGAAGTAAGGCAACAAAGTGATCGAGTAATAAGGGAAGGTCAGTTTCAAAACGGTGTCCATGAAACAACTGGAACGGCAAAAATTCACCAATTAGCGGATGGAAAACGTGTTTTACGACTTTCTAATTTTGCAACATCAAATGGGCCAGATGTACGAGTTGTATTAGTTCCTACAAATCGTTTGAAAAATAATGAAGACGTAAAAAACTATCAGTATATTGAATTAGGAAAATTAAAGGGAAATAAAGGAGACCAAAACTACGAAATTCCTGAAGGGATAGATGTAAGTGAATATGGTTCGGTTTCTGTTTGGTGTAAAAGATTTAATGAAAACTTTGGTGCGGTTTATTTTAATAATTAAATATGAACTTAAAATTTCCTCTTACAGGCGAAATTCATATGGGTTATGGTAAAAGCTACAGCGGACTTAGTTGCTAAGAAGGGCACTCATAAGAGTGTCTTTTTCATATTTCTCAATTTTTGTATATTTTAGTGCAATTGGACGTTTACGAAGAGATTTTATTCGTGCATAAATAATTTTAAGAGTATGCCAGGAAATCTTTGATTTATCAAGAAAAATTAAATTTAAACTGTATTATATACAGAAGCCACTTGAGGGGTGTTAAGATGCCAAATTTCTCATTTTGGGGTAGTTGCTTTTCATAGCTAGATGACTATGTATCGGTACCCCATAAGAAAAAGGCAGGAACATATCAAATATGTTCCTGCCTTTTTTTAAGTTTAACATGTATAACCTAAATATAAATGTATTGAGGTCTTCTTTATTTATTATTTTTTAAACCGCAAATGAACAAACTTCAACATCTTTATTACGTTTACAACTCGCATCATAATACGTGTACTACCATCCCAATCTTTATTTGTAGGTATACCTTTAAAGAAAGGGGAGCAGCTTAATATTTTTATGTTTGAAGACCATTTTTCTATTGATTTTGGATTGTTTACATAAAAATACATCATCGCGCCGTTATTGCCAGATTTTTTTACAGTTGCATTCGAAAGGTTCAGTGCGAATTTTGATTCAGCATCAAAATATAGCTCTCCTCCAGGAAAACGTTTTGACATAGCAACTATGATCTCTTTTAAATCTTCTTCTTTAAAGTAATAAAATACACCTGCTGATATAAAAAGAATACCGTCGTTTGGATCATATCTTATATCGTCAAACCAAGAAGTATCAAAAAATGATTTAGCGATACTAATATTCCTTGGTGTATCTTCAATTAAAGTCTTGCGAAAAGAGATTGCATCGGGTAAATCAAGGTTATACCAATGTATTGTACCGTTATCAATTCTTGAAAAAGTAGTATCTAGTCCTGAACCGATATTTACTATAGTGGCGTTCGGGTGTTTTCCTATAAATTGTTTTATCGTATCATCAATTTTTCGTGCACGAGTAATGTATGTGATACATCCGTATTCGCCAAATGTATTTGCTATTGTTGAGAAGTCAAAATCGCATTCTTTAATTATTCGAATAGCCTCTGTATCATCTAAAATATCCTTATTTTTCTCACTGCCATATGCTCGTCCCCATAGGGGAATAAGCATCGTACCTTGTACTGATTGTAAATCTAACTCTTTAACCATGAAACATCCTCCGTTGCATAATAAAACAATATATTTAGTCGTTATTTAACATTTTTGAGAGCATTGTATTTGTTTTATATAGTCCGTAAGTTAAATCCCGCCTATCTTCTTCGGATAATTGTTCGAGGTTTACTGTGAAATTTTTATAAATTTGTTTCCATCTCTCATAATGTACCTTTTCAGCTTTTTCTGTCAGAGAAATTAATACAGCTCTTTTATCTACCGTATCTTGCTTTTTTACAATATATCCGTTTTGTTCTAAGTTACGTACAGTTATACTTAATTGTTGCTTAGGAATGTTTAAATAACTAGCAATCATCTTTGAATTTACAGGTACTTTTTGCTGGGCGATATACTCTACTACGTGTTGTTCTAAATGTGTAAATTCAGAGGATTTTTCTGATAGTAATTTGAAAGTACCTGACATATTTAATAATAAATTCATGTATTCGTTTAATAATTCTTTATGGGACATTATTTTCGCTTCCTTTTTGGATTTAGTCATTATTTTATTACTAATTTAGCTATAAATCAAATGTTTAAACTTATTATAGTAAATTAACATTTACTAATTTGTTATTTTGAGATTATGTGAACTAAAGAAGAGGAGGATGAGAAGTGATTTTAGAAAAGACGAATATGGCCAAAAATAAAATATTACTAAATATATATAAGTAATGAATGCAATGTCTTTTTCAGTTATTATGTTGTAAATAATTTTATGATAAAATCTTTTACATAATGAAATAAAGGGGTAGTGTTCTATGGGTTATTTCTCAAATGGTTTATTAGTTTTGTTTGTTCTTATCGTCTGTAGCTGTATGATTTTTGGTTGATAATATAATAATAGATTTTTATAAAAGAAGTTAACTGAGGTGAGGTTAACTTCTTTTTATTTTATGTTGAGTAGGAATTTTATTATTTTTATGGAAGTTTATTTAAATTAATTTCATATTAATAAGGGTAATTTTATA
>NZ_QOZX01000088.1:0-27798 GCF_008368895.1 Bacillus sp. BB081 | reverse complement strand
CTTTAGGAAGATTTTTTAGCTTGCTAGTATTTTAGTTATATGTTTTTAATAACAATCCCAATTGTAAATAACATTGGAAAAATCTAGATTTAATAAATCGTCTTTCTTTATAAAGAAATTAGCAACACCAGAATCTCCCCACATAATATTTAATGAATCATCTGTATCAATTTGCAACAATAACATGTCATGTTGCTGGTATTTTTCTTCCCATTCCCTTGGATCTGTCTGTGTGAAAAATGGATAACCACCAATTTTATGCCCTTGATCTTTACATAAATCATCATACAGTTCGCCTAATTCTGTATTATTTTCTTCATCAACAATTGCTTCCCAATCAATGTTATCGCTAAAAATCTTTTCAAATCGATAATCTCTTGATGTTACGGGTTGATAACCTAATTCAAACTTTAGTTTCGCTGCTTCGGGTATGATAAAGTCCTCTAATTCTAAAGTGTTTAAATAACTAAAATCAGTAATAACCTTATTTAAATCTTCTATAATTGTAGAATGATAAATAATTCTAAAGTCTTTTTGGTTTGTTCGATTATCTAAATCTGCTCCATAAAGCTCATCATCAGCACTTACGAAAAACTGTAATATTCCCTTTTGAGGCATATATTCAACATGCGGCATTTCTTCAAAGTTTAACTGCGCAAGTAACATCATAGGTTGTCCATTTGAATCTTTAGGATGCTCTTGATCTATAGGTAAATACGGATAACCACCAAACTTACTCTCAAAAAGCGTCGTTTCTGCTAATGTTCCAGACACTTTAACATACGGTTTCACACTTTCTTCTAAAATACTACGATATTTTTCTAGTTCTTTCGGAATTTGAAGTTGATACGTATTCTTCATCACATTTGCCTCCCTTTAAAAATGAATGGATAATACCTTACTTAATTATATAGCAAGAGATGGCTTAATTGAAAATTGTTAAAAATCCGTTTTCACCCTTGTTTTTTGCGCGCTTGGTGGACAAAGTAGATTATGTTCTAATACCTTTTTATTAATAGTTCGAATTAGATCCGCTGCTTCTGCAGTATTTGTATTATCTTTTAGTTTTTCTTTTAATTCATCAATTTCCTTTGAAAGCTCAATCCACCTAGGTAAAACATGATTATTCTTTAAAGTTCTATACAGTTGTTTTTCAGGATTGTACGAAAGGTCTTTATCAAGATTAAGAGGTTTCCCTTTACCGAGTAAATTATCAAAAGACCCTTTCTTTTCTGCTTCTTTAACGATAGAACTAATATGATCCTCATACGTATAGGACCAAACTTTCTCATCTTTTACTAAAATCTCTTGCTTTTTCAGTTTTTTATCTATTTCTTCTTGATTCATAGATTCTCGCTCCTTTTTATTTTATAGTGTCGTTTTTTTTAGTTTTAATGCTTTCAATCCATCAAACAACTTTTCTCGCCACCACACGCCGTCATGTCCGTCTTGAAACTCTTCATAAGTAATTTTGGTATCCCTTTCCTTTTAAAGCTTTATACAGGCGCCTATTAGCCGTTAAAAGAGGTTTGTTTTCAAGTTCTCCTGCTGCTATGTAAAAATGAGTTTGACTCGTATTGGAATCTATAGATGAAATTTGAATTTCAATCCAAGGAATTTGATTTTCATAACCATCCTTTTTCCAATGCACGGATCCAGACATTGATAACACGTTTCCGAAAACATGTGGATTTTGAAGCGCTGCATAAAAAGCTGCTAAGCCACCAAGACTGAAACCAGCAATTGTTGTATGATTCTTTTCTTGATATACGTGATACCTAGCTTGAATCCACGGAAGTAGTTCCTCCGTTAAAAATGTATTCATTTTATCGTTATAAGTTAGCTCTTCTAGTCGATCAACGGGTTCTATAGCAACAGCAATACAAGATGGGATTTCTTTTTCGTATATTAAATAATTGAGTGTTTTTGCGATTGAAAGGTTCTTAATAAATGATTTCCCATCAAATACAATGAGAAGTTCTTGAGGATGTGAAGTGTGAAAATAATCATGAGGCGTATAAATATGAATTTTACGTGTGTTATTTAAAATCGTACTATGAAAAGAATGTGTTTCAATTTTTCCAGATGGATAATGATTTGAAGGGAAACGACTGCTATACTGCACTTCCATCCCTATACTTAACACAGATGCTTTATTAGCACCGTCTCCAAATGTATTTCCATTAAATCGGTCTAGTTCGTACTGTTCACTACGCTTTATCCAATCATTTTCGAAAAAATCGTTTACTGAAAAATAATAAGTTGAAATAAAACTCTTATCCGTCCTAAACGTTTGATACCATATATCTGTCTGTAACAACCTTTTTAATTGATTTACAGACAGATCCCAGCCAGGAAAACTACCGAATACATAAACGTTTTCAGTTTTTCGGTCTCCTAACCATATATACGTTATAAGCTTATACTGATTATCTATAGGACATTGTTCTATTAGTGGCGTATTATTTGACTTTATTTCATGCAAAAAAGTATACAAAGCTTTCTTGTTTCCGATTTTTAATTGAATAATAAGCTCCTCTAACTTAGGACTAATTTTTGAAGTCACCCCTTTTCCTCCTTTTTAGTTCTGTCTTTTTATTAGAATGCCTATATAAAAATTGCATTAGGATGTTATGTATCTAGTTGAGTTATTTATTAGAAAGTTTATCAATTGCTTGAATAGAAAGTTCCAACGCTTTTATTCTTCTTGTTAAAAGTGTTCTTTGCGGACTACCAGCTTTAGACTTATCATAGGCTCTCTCAATTGATGGTAGTAAACCAGCAAGTACATTACTAGCTTCTGCTAACTCTGCTTGACTATACTGGTGGCTTTTTTGATTCCACACGTTTTCTAGCACTGCTAACCCTACACAAAGAGCATTAAGTCGTTTTTTCACTAATGTAGTATTTGTACCTTTTTCAGTCATCTGTGATAAGGCGTTTTCAAGTTTACGGATTGTTGACTGTAAAGATTTAATTGATTCTACTTTATCTACATTTGATACGTTTTCCATATTAAACCTGTCCCTTCTTCGTTTCTAAATTAGTTTTCTTGATATTTGATAATACCATTAAGAAACGAATTTTACTCGAAATATTTGAGTTGGACATTAACAGCTAACAAACTTCTCTCTCCTCCCTTACACCGTTCTATATGTACTTCTTTTTTTTTATTAAAATACCTACATGGACAAGTTGTTAATATTGAATATTTTATGAACAAAAAACGCACATGTAATGTAACCTGTGCGTTTTTGCTTTTATTCAGTAAGGTAATAAAGTAATAGCTTCCTGGTCTTCTCATAATTCATAAAATCTCTATACAAAATGGGATACTTCACAATTTCTATTTCTAGAAAGTAATATTGCGGAAACCATTCAAAAAATGATTTTCTTAGCCACTTTATTTGATCCAACAAAATCTCCTTTTCGTTGTTATTGAGTACGTAACTTAAAGTGCCTGCTGTATGCATCCAATAATAATTTAAATCAGCGCTTATGTAATCATCTTCTGTAAACATATCTTGATATTCTTTTCTTATTTTTTGAACGTCACAATTCGGAAATGGCTTATATAGCGGACTATGCATTTTCTGCAATTCATTAAAAATAACTTTTTTACCTAATAGCAACTTTCCACCCCTTTATTTCTCTATCCAACTTAATAATTTTTCATAATGATATTGAGCATCTATATAGCCAAGGTTATATAGATTAACGAGTTTTTCTTTATTTCTCTCTATCCCGCTTATAGGAAGTTGTACACTTGGTTGAATGACATAAAAGTTATCTTTTTGTCCTATTTGATTCATATAAGATATCGTCTCATTATAAAAACGATAGTGTTCTACTAAAGATTCTGCGATATTTGGATATTTCCTATATAAAATTTTAGCCAGGCCAGAAAATTTATTACGCTGCTTCTCATATCCTTCTGACTTTGTCATAATAACAACGTTCTTTTCATAACCATCCTTTTGCGCTTTTAAAACTGGTATAGGATCTATAATCCCTCCATCTAACAATTTTCGATTATCATATTCTACAGCAGGCGCTATAAACGGTACAGAACTTGATGCGCGAATGATTTTTAAAATATCATTTCCATGTTCTATTTTATTGTAATAAACTGCTTTTCCTGAATCACAATCAGTCGTTCCTATGACAAATTGCTCATTGGAATTTAGGAAAGTTTGAAAATCAAATGGAACAATTTTATTAGGGACTTCATCAAATAAAAAGTCCATCCCGAATAATTCACGTTTTCTAATCAAATTTCGATAAGATATATATCGGTGATCTGACACTAGCTCTGTATTTACTTTTTTATTCCTTCCTTTTTGACGTGATAAATAAGTTGCGCCCATACATGCTCCAGCGGATACGCCAACTACATACGGAAAGAATAAGTTCTTTTCCATAAAATATTCGAGTACTCCTGCAGTATATAGACCTTTCATTCCTCCGCCCTCTAATACTAAACCTATATTTTTCATGCTATATCCCTCTGCTTCTTTTTTCTTACTTACATGTTAGCACAAGATTTTAAGATGAGGTTATATAAACGAATTGCAATAATAACCAGAAACTACTAAAGTAATGTCATAATTTCTTAGTAAATAGCATGGTACAATATAAGTAACACATTCCACAAATAATGGAGGAGGAATTTCTTATGGGTTTATTTAGCGGTATTTTAGGAAATGCATCAAATGCGAGTACAGAAAGTGTAGAGCGTGATTTAGAGAAGATTATGTTAGACGATGAGAAAGTTGAACATGCTTATAAATTAATTCGTGATTTAATCGTATTTACAAATCGTCGTCTTATTTTAGTAGATAAACAAGGAATATCAGGTAAAAAAACAGAGTATCATTCTATTCCTTATAAAAGTATTACACAATTTAGCATTGAAACAGCTGGGCATTTTGATTTAGATGCTGAGCTTAAAATTTGGGTATCTAGTTTGAGTACGCCAATTACGAAGGAATTTAAAGGTGACGATAGTGTTTTAAGCATTCAAAAAGCGTTAGTAACATATACGACGAAATAACGCCTTTTCGTATGTTTATTCATTTTCGAAATTACTAACCCGATTATTTTGGAAGAATATGCATGGTTTTTGTATATTTAATCTAAAGTAACATAAAAAGGTAAAGCGTATTTTAAATGCTTTACCTTTCTTTTTTGTAATAAATAAGTGTAGTTTTATCATTTAATTTCTTTATTACTTCCGTTCTTTTATACCCCATCTTTTCGTATAGAAAACAATTTCTTTCTTCTTCTAAAATCGTAGCAAGTTCAAAGCTCTGTGCTTCTGGAAACATCTCTTCAATTAAAATAAGTACCTTTTGAGCGATCCCTTTTCCTTGATAGATTGGATGGATGAACATTGGACTAATCCAAAATTTATAAGGTATTTCTTTTTGGGATATACAAATCGCTCCAATAAGTTCCGAATCTATTATCATCTTATAAAAATTACTGCGGGGATTATTTATTCTTAAAATAGTTTTTTCAATAGATTCATTTGCTGGATTTGTTTCATAGTCTTTATATTTATTTAATAAAGGACTAAATGAGTCTAATTGCATTTGAAATAAAGCTTTCGCATCATTTTCTGTCGCTTTCTCTAATGTAATCTCCATGTTACCAATTTAGTCGCTTTCTTAATGAAGTTATATGAGCTGTATGATGACGTCCATGCCATGCATATAGTCCAATTGCAACAGCAAGTTTTGTTTCACCAGTTTCTGGATGATTAAATGTCTTTTCTAGATCTTGTGGTTCTAGAGAATATAAAAGGTTAACCCATCTTTTATGTAACGAATCTAACATTACTAGTGAAACGTCTACTGGTAATTTAGAATCAGGTAGTTCTGCCCACTTCTCTTCTTTATATGGTTTAATAGTAGGATTCTTTTCTGTTAGTGCTAATTTAAAGCGTATGTAGCTATTCATATGGCTATCAACAACGTGATGAACTACTTGACGAACCGTCCATCCACCAACTCGATACGGTGTGTCTAACTGCTTCTGATCTAAATCTTTAATTGCTTTTGCTAGTTCATTAGGTAAATCTTCAATTTCTTGAATCCATGTATCAATCATTTCTTCAGTTATAGGACGTTTGTATGTAAATTGCCCAATTGGATAACGTAAATCATTCATGTATAAGTCCCCCTTATTATAAGCGCGAAGTATTTCTCCATATATAATGTACAAACTTCACTTGTTCCCCGTTTAATTCTACAGAATTTGTATCTGCTTCGTCTTGATAAGAAGAAAACCCGCTTTTTTCTAATACACTTTGTGATGCGAGATTATTAGAAGTTGTTTTAGCATGAATCTCATTAATGTTATTATTTTTCGCTACGTCTAAAACTAACTTTACAGCTGCTGTTGCAACTCCTTTTTTAGTAAACTTTTCTCCGACTCGATACCCTAACGAACTGCTTCGGTTTTCCGTATCTATATCTACTAAATTTATTCGTCCTACAATTTCTTTTTCTTCATTACGAATTAAATAAAAATAAGAATCTCCATCCGCTTGTTCTATTAATAAATCGCCTAGTAGTTTTTGAAAATATTCAAAATCGAAATATTGCGAGCCACGATTTGGTACCATTGTTTCAAAAAAAGATTTATTCGTAAGTTCAAACGTAAATAAATCTTTAGCATCGTGTTTCTTTAATGGTTCTATGTATATTTTCATCTCGTTTACTCCTTCTATATCTACTAACTGTTATATATTCTTTTTTAATCAACTATTTTCCTTCTAGTTCTTTCGCTTCAGTAACACAGCAAGTAGTACTTTCGGATGAAATAGGTGTAATGGACTGCGAATTAAATTCATCACTCTTACTAATCGAATATAAACGTCAGAATCAGTTGCAGATAGTTGATATATTTGTTTCGTATACCAAAGCTGAAATTTTTGCTTTATCGATAATTCTCTTTTCAGCTGAGGATGACGTGATATTTCCGTTGTAGTCATTTCCCAAGGAGTTTGTATGATATGAGCGGTCTCTTTATAAAACTGCTGAGTAAATGCTTTATCAAGTTTTTGTCTTCTTTGTAAAAGTAACTGCAATTGGTGAGCTTCCATAGCAGCAACTGAAACACCTTGCCCGAAAACAGGATCGAAACGACAATGTGCATCCCCAACTACTAACAGTCTTTCGGGTAGATCATTCACTAAATCAAATCGCCGACGTACTTGATAAGGAATTTTGTACGTTTTGATATCTGAAATGGCTTCTGCTTTATTTAGAAAATCTATAACATTAGAGATTGATAGGTTTTCAGCAAAATTATAAAAATCTTCATCAGTTTGTGGTGCTTTCTCATTTGCATATCCGCTGAAAGTAACAAAGTAGCGATTATCCTCAATCGTTTGAATAAGAACACCATACGGATTGTCAGGGAAACTTGGAGACATTAGCATATTACAGCAGTCTAATTTCTCATTTTCATTGAGTTTAAACATTCTAGTTGTGTAAAACAAATCAATGCGCACTTTCTCTTCTTGCACTTCAATATTGTATTCACGTAACCACGCTATACTTTTTGAACCAAATCCGCTTGCATCAACAACAATATCTGCTTGAATGTCTTCTTGTGTGCCCGTCTCTAAACATTTAGTTTTTACTCCATATACTTTGTTAAGCTTTCTATCTACTAATAACCCTTCAACCAATGTTCCAAACTGAGTTGTAATATTTGAAATTAGATGTATTCGTTTTTGAATATGCCATTCAAGCAAATGTCTACTTTGTTGAATCATATGTACTTCTCCTGTGAATGGCTGTTTCCATAAACCAAATTGATGCCATTTTATATCACGAGTAAAGTTATTTACGATACTACCTGCTTCAATTAATTCATTAGTGATATTAGGAAACAATTCCTCAATCGCTTTTTCTCCACCTTTTAATAACACATGAGGATGATTACTTTGTGGGACTCTTTTTCTCGAAGACTTTCCATCCCATCTTTCACCAGATTCTATAATGATTACTTCTTTAAAGGTAGTGGATAATGCTTTTGCTGCGAGTTTTCCTGCTATACTTCCGCCAATAACGATAGCCTTATTAAACATATTTTCCCCCTTAATGAAAAAAGACCCTGCCTTATATGAATGAAACAGGATCTAAACGAATAGTTACTACATTAAAACACATGAGTAAATTGCAACGTTAAAATTAAAATGCCTAATCCCCATACGTAATACGCAAATACTTTTAAGGAGTGACGTTTTAAATATTGAATCATCCATGAAACGGCTATATAACCGAAAAACGCTGCTGATAACGTTCCGACAATTAAAGATGTACTAGAAATAGATTCTGCTTTCTCTTGAAAAACATCTGCTAATTGCAAAATGATAGCTCCGACAATGGCTGGAGTTGATAATAAAAAAGAAAAGTAAGCAGCAGTTTCGCGGTCTAATTTCCTCCATAATGCAGCGACGATTGTCATACCAGAACGAGAAATTGCTGGAAAAATAGCAGCCGCTTGAAATGAACCGATGATAAATGCGTCTTTATATGTAATGTCGTCCATTTTCTTACGACCATTCTTTTGTTTATCTGCCATGTAGAGAAAGAATCCTGTCACTAAAAACTCCCAACCAATCGTAATACCTGTTTTTGAAATATCCTCAAAAAAGTCTTTAAATAACAATCCGATTACAAATGCGGGTATTGTCCCGACAATAAGTAGTAGCATTAGTTTTGAAAATGGATTTTTAATTAAATATATAAATTCTTTTTTGTAATAAATAAACACTGCAAGCAAAGTTCCAATGTGTAGCATCGTATCTAAAAACAATCCTGCTTCATCTAATTGAAACAAATGCCTTCCTAAATAAAGATGACCCGTACTACTTATCGGTAAAAACTCTGTTAAACCTTGTATGATCCCTAATATAAAAGCTTCTAACCAATTCATGATGGTCCCCTTTCTCGTTTGCTTGTACCAATATATGAAGGTTAAATTTTCGATATGAAAAAAACTATATTTCTCTATGAATTTACTTTTATTTTATGGATATATATGTAAAAAGAGGTAAGGAGGGTTACTATGTGGCAACATACGAAATTCGGCAATGTATTACTGTGGGCAGGACCTATCCTTGTGTTTATAGGGTTATGTATGACAAATGTTATTTCTGATATTCCTTTTTTTGAGGGAAAACATAAATCGATTGGAATTGTACTTATATGTATAGGTGTATGCTGTTTTATTGTTGCTAATCATTTAAAAAAAGTAGAAAAATATGAGGACTAAATTTAAATAAAAAAACAATCCCAGTATATGCGCTAGGATTGTTTTTTTATTACTTATTTATAGAATACTTTATCAACGTTATATTTTGCTTTATATTCATTAATAATGTAAGTTTCGTAAATTTCTCTTTCTGTTGGATCTTCTACGATACATGCATCGATGCGGTATACTTCATCACGGTGATTTTTAATTGGTGAAACATTGTCTTCAAAATGCTTCTTAATACGTTGTCTAATTTTACGAGCTTTACCTACGAAAAGAAGTTCGTCATTAATATTGTAAAACATAAAAATGCCGCCTTTATCTCTAGGGAACAAGTGGAAATCGATAAATCCATTAATTGGAGTAATTATTGGCTCGTCTCCTTTAATAACTTGTTTACGTTCAGTAATTGAAACATCAGCTTCAGGAATATTAATTTTAATCAAGTTCATTCACGTCCTCTTTTATTATAAAGATAAATAATAGCATACATATGTAAGAAAAGCTACGTTAAGAGGCATATTTCATTTTATAATTCAAATATTATAGGTATATCATGTAAACTCTTCTTCCAAATCATATGGTCACTTGATTCTCCCCAATAATCCTTCAGTACATAACTAGGCTCTCCAAACTTCTTCGTCCATATACTTTGCGCTTTTTTGTAACCACTATCTAAACAGTATTCTGTTATTCCTCTGCTAAGTAACGTAATATACATTGCATTAAGTAATAAATTTCCTATGCCATTTCGTTGATATTCAGGTAGTACAAATACAGTTCCTATTTCATATAAATCTTTAAACACACCACCTGTACAACCATTAATCAATGTACTTGCTGGGCCGATTTCAATTGTTCCAATGATTTTATCGTTACTTATATCAATTGCTAATAAAAAGTAACGACTTTCTCCGTTACTCTCCAAATCATTTTTCAAATACTGCTTTTTCGTATGTATTTCATTTTCTATGTCATCTAATAACTGTGATAACCCTTCATTTTTAAATGTATGAGTAATAACAAGACGAAAAAACATATTCAGTTCATCTACATCATCCGAATTTGATCTTCTAATTTTAACGTTATACACGACTTGAATCTCCAATCTTTAAAAATATATGAGAAATTGTTAAGACCATACTTTATATACTCTATTCAACATTATTCTACAAATGCCTGCATAGATCCAGCAGTATAGAAAGCTCAGAATAAATATTGATAGAATAATTTTTATATCAAAAGTTGTATGAACAGTAGGACCTAATACAGGAAATCGAAACACATTAAGAACAATCATAATTCCAATAACAAGACATAACGCGGAAAAGGAAACAATCCAAAACCTTCTCTTGAATTGTATAAAGGATACTCCTAACACTATACCTAATAAACCTGTAGTAAAAGGAAAGACAATTAGTTCGCTTGGCTCAATAATAAATAATAGGAGAATAGTAAGAATGTAAGAAAGTATGCCCGTGCGAGTAGAATAACAAATAGCGAAAAATATAGGCAGCGTCGCAAAAGGACTAATAAATAAGCCTATACCAGGGATTAGGTTCCCGGAAAATTGAAAAATAGCAGCAAGTGAACCGAGTAACGCTGTAATGACTAACCTCTTTGCTGGCGTCATCTTTCTTTTATGAACAAAATTCGCATCATACGCGATCATCGATTGATACCAATAGTTTCTAAAGTGATTCATCAAAATCCCCCTAAAGATATCTAATTTATCACTTTCTATTTTTATTCATACACTTATTGTTTATTTGTTACCTTCTAAAAGGAATCAACCATTATACAATAGACGATTATATAAAGAATGTATCTGAAAGTTGTTATCATATCAAGGAACGATTTCAAAAATAGTACCTTTGTTAAAATCCGTTACTTTCATAGAACCATAGACCCCTAAATATAGTCTAGTTTGATCTAAATTTGTTCCCAAACTCATATAATAAGCCGCTTGCGTACCAAACTCATAATTGATTTCAATAACATGAAAGTCAGTATGTTTACCATGCGTACCAGCTCTAGAATAAGCTAACACACCCTTTACTGGAGACTGAGATTCTTCTTTCTTAGCAAGGTCAGTAAATACGACGCTACCTGTTAAATTTGGGATTGCAGTCCCCATATATGGTTGAACTCCTGTAAGTGAAGTTCCTCCAAACTTATCCGGTCTGGAATCTTTATGATAATAACTAATTAGAGGTTGAATACGATTTACTGATGTTACTATTGTTTCATCATAATAAGCCGTTATCCTCTCATCCAAAGTAGGATTCTCAGAACAGTGCCTTATAAAAGAAGTTGGTAATTCTCCTTCCCATCCTCTCCAACCAAAATTAATAAATCCATATTGATCTAGAGTATCTCTCATTAAATATGTTTGAACAAGTTCGGTAACTGGTATTGGTTTGTATTGAACAAAAGAAAAAATAGACTCTACAATGTCCTGTCCGACATTTCCGGCATATTTGATATATTGATTATAAAACCTTTGAAATGAAATACCTGTTATATTACGTACGCCTTTTGCAATTAATGTAAGAGTTTCTTGAATAGATAGAGGAAGTTCATTAAAACGTGTAACTACTGGAGGATTATTTATGGACGTATTTTTACTTACATCGATTTCAATTATTTTACCCGCTATTTCTAAATCATCCTGGCTTAAATTAAACGGATCATAGCCAGAACCACCATCTCCATTAGTAAAAACAAGTTTTCCAGTCTCAGGTGAAAAGATTAAGCTATTTACGCCGTTATGATTAAAAAATGGCCGTTTTATATTAAGTAAAGTTCTTCGTTTTTGAGGTTTGCCTTTTGATTGTAAAATCCATTCTTCAACTGTATCAATATGATCATATTGAGTATCTCTATTTGTCCACTTTAAATTTATTGTTTTCGGGTCACAAGGATTCGGTTTAAATTGCTCTGGAAGCGCACCTGGACCTTGAGTTCCAGCCATTGAATAATGAAGGTAAAATAAGCCGTTATGATTAAATTGTGGATGGAACGCTAGTCCTAGTAATCCGCGTTCATCATACCCGCTACTAGAAACGCCTTCTTCAAATGTGCCTAATTTAATAATTCGGTGACGAATATTTAAAAATGTCTTTATAGCTCCGTCTCCTATGTAAAAAACCTCTCCTAATTGAGTTGCGATAAATAGCCTTTCAGTCGATTCACCTGGAAGTATTGCTGTTTTTATTACAGTTGGTAAATTTATGTTATGAACGATGGGCCGTAAACGAACCTTAACTTTTGTCAATTAACTTTACACTCCTTGTTATTCTTTTTAATAGAAGAATATGATGAGAGTAGTTAAATTAGTATCAAAACTATAGACGTAAAAGTGTGATATCCCTGTTCATACAATTCTGTTTTCTACTTAGCATCAATTAACTTACATTCCTTTTTATTACATTTTTAATATAATATAAGTATAAAATATAAATTAGGGGGACATTCTATGTCAATCTTACTACAAATCATCGTACCACTTATTTGTGCAATATACTTATTTACCCTCTATCGTAATACGACTATAGGAAAAGCTGCATTTCTTTTGGCGGTCATTATAGGAATTTTCGGTTTAGAAAATATCTTTCAATATGCTAGTTTAACAGATCATGCTGTTTATCCATATTGGGGTAGTTTGAAGGCTGTAATCTTTATTTTATCAGTAGTGTTTTTATTCAAAAGAACCCCTACTCCATATAGTAATTAACTTTAAATTGGGGTATCGCCAGCATTTCGGAGAAAAACCACGCTAAGCAAATTTCGACAAGAAAAAAGCAGGTTTTCCCCCGTTATGAAAAAACATTTTTACGAGAAATAATTCATCATATTTATTTAAAGTTTATTTTCGGGAGGCGATTATGCAATGAGAGCGCCATATCAAGTATTGATATTTCCTTATATAATAACTGATGATTCTATTCAATATGCTATTTTTAACCGAAGTGATTATGGTTATTGGCAAGGAATAGCTGGTGGTGGAGAAGATGGTGAGACTCCTATTGAATCAGCAAAACGAGAATCTTTTGAAGAGGCTGGTATTTTAAGAGAATATCCCTATATAAAATTAGATTCTGTTTCTTCACTACCAGTAGAGGATGTAGTTGGAGGATTTCTTTGGGGAGAAGATGTTTATGTAATAAAAGAATTTTCTTTTGGAGTTAAAGTTCCTACAAAAAATATTTCATTATCCAAAGAACACTTCAATTATAAATGGTTATGCTTTGAGGAAGCAGTAATGCTTTTGAAATGGGATAGTAACAAAACAGCATTATGGGAATTAAACAACAGGTTATTAAAAGAATTAAAGTATTAGCTAACAAAATTAGATATAAACAAAAAAGATTAGGAGCGAATCCTAATCTTTTTTGTTATTCAATTGCACCAGCAACGTCATAATCGTTTAAATCTAATTCAATTGGTTGTCCGAGTGCTAGTTTAGCTAATTCTGATCCTAAATATGGGCCGGCAGTTAAACCTGAAGCACCTAATCCATTCGCAACGAGAATACCTTCAAAGTTAGGTAGTGGTCCAATAACAGGTAAGAATCCTGGAGTAAATGGTCTAAATCCAACTCTCGTTTCAAGCATAGTACCATCATCTAAACCAGGTGCAACAGTTAATGCTTTATGGAATACTTCATGTAAACCACCTGCTGTTACACGATGATCGAAGCCAGTTTCGTTTTCATGGGTAGCACCAATTACGACATGACCATTGTCAAACGTTAAAATGTATTGATCGTTTGGCGGCATAACAACTGGCATATTTTCTGTTGCTGTATTTTCCGTTTGCAGGTGAACAATTTGTCCTTTTTGGAATGTAACTAAGAAATTGATACCTAATGGATTCAATATTTCATTCGCCCATGCGCCTGCGGTTACAATTACCTTTTCTGCTACCATTGTTTCGTCATTTACATTAACTCCAGTAATATGATTACCTTCACGGACTAATACTGCATCTCCTTTTATAAAAGTTGCACCATGTTTTTTTGCAGCACTTATTAATGCGTTACGTAATGATCTTCCGTTTACTCGTGCAGCGCCACTAATATGAACAGAACTATATTCTTCTGATAATGCTGGGAATAATTTTTTCGTTTCTTCAGCTGATAAGCGAGTGATTTCACCAATCTCTGGTGCATCTTCACGTCGTTTATAAGCGCGCTCTTCCATTTTATCTAACTTTTTCTCATCAGTATGTAAACTAATTGCACCTACACTTTTGTATCCTGTATCCGTTTCACCGTCTGCTTCTAATTGCTGAATTAAAGAAGAATAGTAACGTGCACCGCCTTTAGCAATTTTATACCACGCTTTATTACGACGCTGTGAAAGCCATGGACATACAATACCAGCCGCTGCATCAGTTGCTTGACCTAGTTGTTGACGATCCACGATAGTAACATTCGCACCTGCTTTAGCGAGATGATAAGCAGTAGACGCTCCTAAAATACCAGCTCCAACTACAATATACGATTTCATATCAAACACCTTTTCTCTTTTGTTGATTATGTAAATATAAGAACATACTTTAGTATACTGAAAGGAATCCTTTTTTCAATGTGCTAAGCGTAATTAATTATTGCATCATTGTGACGTTCCTAGCCATTATTTTTTCTTCTTACGGAATAATTCAATTGTTTTATAGCCTTGTGAAAGAATTTCAATCATTTTCTCAAGACGTTTATCACGTGTTTTTTCTTGTTTTACAGAAAATAAATTACGTGCCCAGTCTTTTTGATATCCAGGTGTTAAACTTTGATAAAACTTAAGTTCATTCGGATGATTAGCCAATAATGCTTCAACATCTTGAATACGATCTGCATAATCGGCAACACATTGACTCATAGCAGGCGTTTTCTTCTCTTTTTTCTTTTCACGCTTTAAACCCACTACAGTAAAGACATCATCCATGCTTACCATTCGAGTAAATTTAATATCACTCTGTCCTACATACCCATCTTCGCCAACGTTTAATGCTGGAAACATTTCATCACGGTGAATAAACGTACTATAACGAGAATTACCTTTTTTCGGATATGCGAAGAATATGTAGCCTTTTTCAATTAGTAATTCTTCATTACTAATAATATAATTCGTTTGTTTCACCATTTCATCAAGTGTTTCTACAAAAATAAAAATGGCATCGTGTTCTTTTGAAAATGCAGTTTCTTTCCCTGTAAAAATGTCATAATCACTAGGTTCATTCATTACGACCATATTTGTATACTTATTAAGTTTCAATTTATCAATAATTGACATAAAAATCTTCCTTTACATTCAAAATTCATTGTACATACTATTCTAGTGTATTATATCTATTAATAAAATTAAACTTTAATAGTTATTTTAAATTAAAGTTAATAAAATAGCCGATTCTGCGTAAGAACCGGCTAGCTATTCATTTCATCTCCACTCAATAGCAAATAAAGTATTTAATAGCTCCCTATATTGATCTTCTGTAATTACCCGTTTTGTTTTTTCTCCATGAATTATTTCGGTTAAACTCGTATTCGTTAAAGAGACATGGCCATAGTCCGTTAATTTCACTGCAATTGGTCCCTTATTAAAAATAGATTTCTCATCTTCTATTACTCTTTTTTGAACATCGTTCACTACTGTCTCATCAATGATACGATTATAAAAGGCATGACAAACTTTCCACTCTCCGTTTGTATCTTTTCTTTCTAGAACGTAATTTCCTTTACTTGTGTCTCGTTTTCTCACTCGATACGAACCATTTTTAGAGGAAACAGGCTCTTCAGTAAAAGGTATAGGGATTAAAGGTACTAAGGAAGCAATACCTACATCAATTAAGTATCGTTCGTTAGCATACTTTAAAATAATCGTTATATGTCCATTCTCAAGTGCCCATGCATTGATTTCATTTTTATATACGGTTCCAAGTGCAAGCTGTACATCATAACCACAATCTTTTAAAAAGTAGTAAAAAAGAGTATTTAATTCATAACAAAGTCCGCCGCGGGATGTAGTTAAAATTTTATTCTGTAAATTTTCCATAGTAATTGTATTCGTATTACGTGCTATAACATCTAAATTCTCAAACGGTATAGTGTGTGCAAATGCAAAGAGAATTGTATTTAATTCTTCAAACTTTACTTCACTTCTGTTTGCAAGATTCAATCTTGCAAACAGCTTATGTTGTAGACTTGTCATATTCAGCACCCCTTAAAATGTATAAGTTAAAATAATATATGCTAATTGTAAATTTGATGGGGTACTGAAACAATGTACATTTCGTTTAACTGTACCGGTACAAAAAGTCTAACCCACAAGATTACTTAAGATAAGAAGCTACGAATACAAATGTAATAGTTTGTCTATGGGTAAATTATTATGATCGCTTAAATCAACAAAATATTGAAGTTGCCACATTTGGCTCTTTTTAGCTTGGTTGCTCTCAGGGGTATCCCAAATTGGATACACTCTCATAGCCATCTTCCCTATTTGACTTTGCGTTTTTAATATTTTTTCTTTAAGTAGAATTTCTTTAGGGAAAATAAATTGTCCTAGTTTATTATCATCAATACAAGTGATAACTAATAAGCCAGGAGCAGCGTCATAAGAAAATGCTTGATTTTGCATATGGTCATCTTTCTCCCAAAAAGAAACAAATTGACCAATTTTATTAGGTGTAATTTTTGATATTCTAAAACGAATACTTTTATGATTTAAGTGGAATAAACATCCTGCATATTCGGCGTTTTGCTTTTCTTCTTTTAGATTCGTGATTATTAATTTGTTAGGTTTGTAAATTATATTGTTTAATTTTCGGATTACATCATTAAATTTGTTCAAGAAAACTCCCCCTTTAGTCATCTCTTAGTTTATCACAAACATCAGTTCTTATATGTTGTAAATAATAAACGACATGAAAAAGAGGTATTGTTATTATTCTAATGTACTTAGTTTTTCAATTGCTTGTTGTTCAGTTGCTAAGTAAAAAATGTCTTTTCCTTTATTACATTCATAAATAAAATCCTTTAAGCTTTTACTCGTATACATAGAGAAATCTCCAATGATAGCAATCTTTACTCTGTAATTTATAAACTTTTGAAGGATATCACCAGCAAGGCGCGTTTTTAGATCAAAGAAATCTTCACTTATTAAAGATTTATGGATAATAATATGTTTCGCATCTACCTCATATTGAACTGTTGCCATAGTATCTAATGCAGACTGAACATCCGATATTAATACCTTATCGTTTCTAATGACCGCAATATTGATTCCATCGATTACTACTTTCTTTATTTCCATAGTCCCACCCCTTTATAATTTACACAGTATGAGTAAAATTATTTTAAAAAACTTCGTATTAACCATAGATTAAATTAGCCGCAACTATTAAAATCGCCACTATTTTTTATTGTAAATATCTATTTTTTATTACTAATACGGTCAATGAAATTAATGATAGTTTCTCTTTTTATATTTTTGAATATATATATGAAATTGCTTTTACTTGTTATAAAAATATTGTGGATTAACATAACTTAACAAACTATCCAAAGTGTTAATCTCGGCATATGGTTGTATTTGGGTAGTATTCTTGATTTTCTGAGGGTTAAACCACACACCGTTTATATTTGTATTTTGAGGACCAGCAATATCCTTTTCTAAGTCATCTCCAATAAATAATACATCTTCTGGTTGCATATTAAGCTTATTTAATGCTAGTTCGAATATACGTTTATCAGGTTTACTCAATCCTACTTCTTCAGAAATAATAATCGTATCAAAGTAGTTGTTTAAATTCGTGTTAATTATTTTAGCTTTTTGTCTATGCGTTGAGCCGTTTGTTATAATTCCAACTTCAAAGTGCTTCTTTATATGATTTAAGAAATGAATAGTATTTTTGTCTATTGAAAAACATTTAGGGAAATTATTATTCCAAAAATCTTGGATATAATTGCGTTGCAACCTATACTTCGGCGGGAATTCATCAAACAATGATTCTAAAACTATCGTTTTATCACTCATGCCGTATTCTCTTTTATCATATTCTTTGAATTTCCGTAGCATATTGTTTTTAACTGTATCACTAACATCCTCATAACACTTTTCCAAAACTAATAAAAACAGATTATCTACTGCTTTATCTCTATCAAGTAACGTATCATCTAAATCAAACAGCATTGCTTTATAACCCATCATATAATTTCACAACCTTTCTCACATGATTTAAATAATCCTTAGTTCGAACCTTAGGCTTTTACTAAATTAGCAAAAAAACTACATGCAATTTACATTATTATACATTAGTTTTTCGTAAATATTAATCGTTCAGCTTTTTATATGATAAGTTTTTTCAAGCACACAAATATTCCTCCATAAAAAAGGAATATGGGTAATAATCCTTTTTTACGGAGAATACACAATCTTGAAAATGGAGTTAATACGTTAAACGTCTTATGAAGTTTCCTACTGTATCTCCACATAAACTACAGATAGTACGGCTATAATGACTACCAGAGGTGATATTATGAAAAACTATCATATCCTCGTGGTTGAGGACGATCAAGAAATTCAGGAATTAATTAAACAATTTTTAATGACACAACAGTATACAGTAGTAGTTGCTTCAGATGGACTAGAGGGTATGACACAATTTAATAAGCAATCCTTTGATTTAGTTCTTCTAGATGTAATGATGCCCAATCTTAATGGATTTGAAGTTGCTAAAATGATTCGAAGTCAGTCAAACATACCAATTATTATGCTAACTGCATTAGAAGAAGAGGAAGATCAAATGAAAGGGTTCGATCTTGGGATTGATGATTATATAACAAAACCCTTTTCGTTTCATGTTTTGATTAGACGAGTCGAAGCTGTACTTAGAAGAAGTTATGATAAAAATATAAATAATCATTTGATATTTAAAGAAGTGCGCATTGATGTTGATGCATATCGAGTATATGTAGATGATTTTGAAATTTTCTTAACGACAAAAGAGTTCGAAATTCTACAACTACTATTTCAAAATGAGAGAAAAGTACTGACAAGAGAAAATATCGTAGAAAAAGTTTGGGGATACGATTATTTTGGGGAAACACGAATAATAGATACACATATTAAAAACCTACGTAAAAAACTAGCTATCCCCTATATTAAAACAATAAAAGGTATTGGTTATAAAGTTGATGAATAGAATTGTAAAAGTCATGAAGATGAAGCAAATTACTTATAAACTCTTTATGACTACATCTCTCATTTTGTTATCCTTTGCAGTGTTAATTTATTTAACTTTATATTTTTTTCTCCCTACGTTTTATGAGCAATACAAAACAGATCAACTTCAAACAGGGATAAAAGAAATAATTGATAAGTCCAAAGATCTTACGTTTCAAGATGCGATACCACTTTTTGATGAATACGCAAAAAAAAATAACGCGATGCTTTCGCTTCAAAATAAAGAAGGAGTAATTATTTACTCGCCTTCATTTTCTTTTATTCAAAGTGGTACACAAACAACAGTAGTTACTAAAGCCACACGATTTGAGAATGCAGGTACCATTAGCAATTCATATAATGTTACGGAACCAATTCAATTCCAAGATGGTAGTTTAACGCTTGTAGTGTTCGCAACATTTCAACCGATTGATGAAGCTTCGCAAGTATTAGTGCGCTTTCTCCCCTATATTAGTATCATTGTGATCGTAATTGGTATAGGGAGTGCTTATTTCTATTCCAGGTTTATTACAAAGCCACTTATTTATATTAATGAGGGTGCACAAAAGATGGCAAATTTAGATTTCTCCGAAAAAATTGAGGTTCGCTCTACAGATGAGTTAGGAGAATTATCTAATAGTTTAAATGACATGTCTATTAACTTACAACAAGCTATGTTTGATTTAAAAAAAGCAAATGAACAATTAAAAAATGATATTGAAAAAGAAAGAGAAATAGAAACAAAACGCAGAGAGTTTTTTGCGATTGTAGCACATGAATTAAAGTCCCCTCTTACTGTAATGAAAGGATACTTAGAAGGGATGATATACAATATTGGCCCTTATCAAAATCGTGATCAATATTTAAAGAAAAATCATCAAATTATTGAAAGTATGGAACAATTAGTTCGTGAAATTTTAAGTATGTCAAAGTTAGAACAACACACTTTTAAACTAAAAATAGAAGAAGTTAATCTTTCAAAGTTAATAGGTACAATCACAAAAGATCTCGAATTTTTTGCTTCTCAAAAAAGCATCCAAATAATAAAAGAAATTGACTCTGACCTTGCTGTTTATACAGATCGTGTTCTTTTTGAAAAAGCATGTAAAAATATTATCCATAATGCAGTTATGTATTCACCACATAATGAAAAAGTCTATATAAAGTTAAGTAAGGATTCTAAACAAGGTCAAATTAAAATGCAAATTATAAATATAGGTATCAATATTAAAGATGAAGATATACAACAAATTTTCAAACCATTTTATCGAATTGAAAAATCAAGGAATCGAAATACTGGAGGAAGTGGTTTAGGTCTATATATTGTTAAACAAATTCTTGAAAGACTAGATATAAAATATTCTATAAAAAATATGGAACATAGTGTGCAATTTAGCATGAGTATTCCATTATCTAAACACAAAAACAAACTCTCCTTTAAATAGGACGAGTTTGTTTGTTTTTGTAGTATAAACTTATTAACAGGCTTTTCATTTAATGATATATGCTACTTCTTAAATGGCGATTGTCAAAAGAAGTGACAAACTGTATTCAACTTAAATATTCACCTTCTACTATAACAGCAAAAAAACGAAATCCCACTTAGCAGCAAATTAGATTCTCTTATTTGGGATGCATTTCATCTATGAAACTGAAAAGGAGGATGAAAAATGCATATTTGCCTCCATTTTTCAGATTAATTTGGAATTCTTTTATGATAAGCTATATGTAAAGATTAAACATAAAACATAAAGGATGATTCGTATGCAAATAAGACCAAAGGTAAGTGAATATAACTCCTATTATGCAACGTATACCAACTTGGTATCAGACGGAAATATCATACATATTCTAGAACAACAAATGAAGGAAACGAATCTTTTATTAAAGAGAATTTCTGATAGTGAGGGACTTTTCCGGTATGCTCCTACTAAATGGAGTATAAAAGAAGTAATCGGTCATATAGCGGATACAGAACGTATTATGGCGTATCGATTGCTATCTATTGCTCGAGGCGAGACAGCAGAACTTCCAGGCTATAATGATGATATGTATGTTCTTAGAGCTGCTTTTGATAAGCAATCTATGCAAGATCTTCTTGAGATTTTAATAGTTGTTCGCCAATCTACCGTGTATTTACTTAGAAGCTTAGATAAAGAAGCCTGGTTACAAAGGGGAAATGCGAACAATTCTGAAGTAACAGTTCGTGCATTAGCATACATCATTGCTGGTCATGAGCTTCATCATCTTCAAATTATAAAAGAACGTTACCTTGGTTCTGATGTATATCCAGCAAGTTAATATTTGAAGAAAAAGAATCCTATTTATGTAGGGTTCTTTTTCAGTATTTATAACGGATTAGCGCTTAGAACCATGGCAATTAAATGCATTTATTTATAAAATTCACCACATAATATATATGCTATCCCATCTTTTTCTGTACATAATTTTCTTTAGGCTGATATACTATAAACACAATAGTTCTGGAAAGGTTATGATGTTATGTATGAACAACAAAATAATAGAGATAGAGATCAAAAAATGATGTTTTCTATGCAGGGAGTTCCCTCAAATAAAATTAACATGAATCAATTACCTAAATGGATTAGAATTTTTGGCTATTGTGCGTTTGGTTGGATAATAGTATTTAGTTTAATTATGATTGTAGGTTTAATTCTGCACTAACTATACAGATACACAGTTAAACGGGACAGCATTTAGATTTATATATCTAGGTAATGTCCCGTTTTTTATGTGTGATTATCCCATGATATAGGTAACCAATTATAATAAAAAGAACTTGTAGAATATCCTACAAGTTCTTTTTCAAATATTATTAAAACGGGAACAACAAACTATTTTAATATTCAGTACAGGGAGACCATTTTGATTATGGCTTAATTTTATTATAAATCAAATATAAGCTTTTGAAAGGGCTGCATTTTGAAAATTATGTAAATTGAACAGCTACGATGTTTATATTAGATTTCATTTACGACCAACTTCTTCTTACTTAAATACACTGCACGATCTGATTTTTTAGCAACTTCCTGTGAGTGCGTCACAACAATAATGCATTTATTCTCTTTATGTGCAAGTTCTTGAAACAGTTCTATTATATCCATTGTGGTTTCCTCGTCGAGGTTTCCTGTCGGCTCATCTGCAATCAGCAAATCAACATTACAAGATAGTGCTCGAGCAATTGCTACACGCTGTTGTTGCCCCCCACTTAGTTGCAGGACGTTTCGTTTCGCTTCAGCTTCTGTGAGTCCTACTTTCTCTAATAACTCTAATGCCCTTACCGTCTTATTTTTCACTTTAACACCTGTAATTTCCATTGCTGTTAAGACGTTTTGAAGAGCTGTCATATAGGTAATTAAGTTATAAGATTGGAAAATTACTGATACATTTTGATTACGGTATCGATCCAAACCAATTTTTCTAATATCTTTGCCATTATACAGTACATAACCATTTTTAGGGACATCTAGTCCACAACCTAAACTTAGCGTTGTGGTTTTACCAGATCCAGACGGTCCTAAAATCGTGTAGAAATGCCCTTTTTGAAAAGAAAAGTTAACATTGTCTAGTATCGCTACATTTTTTCCATTACTTTCATAATAATAATCCAAATTTTTAAATTGTAAAATTGTTTCCATATTATGCCTCCTTATTCATCTTTTAAAAGAATTTGTTTTGGATTTAAACGTAGAATTGATAATGCTGGAAGAAGCGTTGCTATTATAGCAATAGCTAGTCCAATCCCCCCCATTTTCCCTACATCTTCTCCTGTTACACTTACATCAATTTTATCAATTGGATCTTCTTTTTGATTTTGTAGAGTACCACCAGGTCCAGACATCATTACAGTACTATTATTTCGCATGGTGTCCGTTTCTTCGCTTGTTGTAGCAATTTCACTCGAAAGTAAATTATCCCCTATAAATTGAGAAACTTTGGCTCCTGTTGTTATGGATACTCCAAATGCTAAAATAGCGATACATACTACTTCTACTACAAACTGTGCCATCAGTTTCCACTTTTTCTCTCCAATAGATAACAGAATCCCCATTTCCTTACGACGTCCTTTAATTGAAAGCATAATGATTAATCCTAAAATAATCGCACCTGCAATTGATACAATATAAATAATCATTTGAGAAGTCGAAGAGATATTTTCGATAGGACCAATCATTTGCTTGTACAATGAATCATGCGCATCTAATTTATAATAATTAAAATCAATATTAGATTTTTTTGCTTCTTTTTTAAATGCATCAATATATTGTGGATCATTCAAGAAATACACGACTTGAACACTACTTATACCTTGGTCTACTTCTAATTTTTTCATAGTTGAATGCGGCATATATAGTTTATTAGCTGGATCCATAATAGGAGGAGCCTGTTGACCCATTGCTTGCTCATTCGTTTCGTAAATACCGATAATTTCAATCTCGAGGGTTTCCTTCTTATCCCCTGATTGCACTTTAACTTTGTCTCCTACATTCAAATTGTTTAATTCCGATAATCGTTTTTCCATTAAAGCTACATTCTGATCCTTCATTTGCTCTGTAATTGGTTTTCCATCAATGATTTTACTTTTTCCGTTTTTAAAGCTTTCTTGTAATGCAGTCTTGCGGACCCCCTCAATCATAAAAGAAGCATTCATATCTATTTCTGTACCAGAGCTTGAACCGCCTCGCACAGCCGCCATTCCCGCTTTACCTTTTCCT
The DNA here is from genome assembly GCF_008368895.1 of Bacillus sp. BB081. Classification (NCBI taxonomy): domain Bacteria; kingdom Bacillati; phylum Bacillota; class Bacilli; order Caryophanales; family Bacillaceae; genus Bacillus; species Bacillus sp. BB081. Next base: position 3,566 of record NZ_QOZX01000088.1, on the reverse strand, counting down.
TCTTCTTCTGAAGCTCCTACTAGTTTAAGTCCATCAGAAATACCGAAAGTGTTAGCTATGTAATTATAGTCTTTTACATACTTGGACTTCGCTAATTGATCTGTTTCTTTTGTATCGAGCTGCGGCGGATTTGGCATTTCTCCAGTTTCCTTAGCTTTTTGACCTAATTTGTCGAAATCAAGACCTAAAGTAACATCTGCACCAAGTTTTTTTCTTGCTGCATCCGCTGCTTTTTTTGATGCATTTTGGATTGTGAACCCTGAAAGAACCAAATTTGTAACAACCAGAAATACTGCCATCAAAATTAATGATGTTCCTATCCTTTTTTTCATACTGAGAATTGCGCGTTTCATAAAATTCATTTTTTCTTACCTCCTTGATAACTTGTATTCTAAAGATGTTATCTAGAGTCTATATGGAGCTAATCGGTAGTTTATCTAGAGATATAAGGAGTTTATGTGTAGTTATTCATTGACCTGTTCAAGAAAAACCAAAAAACCAATCCAAAAGCGTAATCGATTTTGAATATTGGTAAGAAGTTTGTCCATTTAAGGGAATTATAGAAAAAGAGAAAGGTTAAGCTTAATTTAATGTATATACAATAAATATAGAGAACCTATTTAAATATCTAAATGGGAATTGTTAATGTTGCTCATAGAAATCACGTCATTTTAAAAAGTGCACCTTTTAATACAAAAATAAGCAAGTTAATGTTCTCTTATATGGGGTAGTATCACATGCCCATATACCTATATGTAAACCCTAATTACACATAAAAAAGAGAAGAACCTTGTTGAGTTCTTCTCTTTTTGTTTATTAAATTGTAATAAAATTACAGTACGTGAAATTATATTACTTTAACTTTAAAAGCGAAGTGAAAACAATCTTCACTTCACTTTTTGCATTTATTTAATCGGTGTCTCTGTTTTTAAAACTAATGAACTTAACGCAGGAACTTTAATTTTATTATCATGGACAACGTAAAGTGTTTTACTACCTGCCTGTTTTCCGTCTACTAGTACTTTCCACGGACCTTTCGATGGAAGTGTTATGTCAGCCGCTTCCCTATTAGCATTGTGAGCCACCATAAAGTATTCGTTTTTATTCCCATTTCCCTTTATTGAATAAGCCACAACATTTTTTGGAACATCGATAAAAGTTATATACTTTTTAATTTGTTCTGCAGATGTCATTCGAAAAGCTGTGTACTTTTTGCGTAATTCTATTAAGCCCTTCATATAATCTACTTCATTATTAAATGCTGCACGGCGCAACCAGTCCATTTGGTTAATTGAATCAGGAGATTTGTAACTGTTATGATCACCATATTTCGTGCGCATAAACTCTTGTCCTGCATGTAAGAATGGAATACCTTGTGATGTTAATAAAATTGAAGAAGACAATTTGTGCATTTGTTTTCGCACTTCTTCACTGTCACTCGGATTAGTCAACTCAAGTTTGTCCCATAATGTATGATTATCATGTGCTTCCACATAAGTTAGCACCTGCTCCGGATCTTGATAAGTAGACGAATTTATATCGTAGTCAATGCCTGCTGTAATCCCTTTTTTAATACGGTCTTCCATGTTTTCCTTCCCATTTACAAAGCCATTTTCTTTCTCCTCAAATACACTACCTTTCAATCCATCTCGTATATTATCGTTAAAATGAGCAATCCCTTTCATTTTCTCTGCATTTTTTTGATTTGCTTTCAATTCAGCAGCAAGAGGTGTATTTAAATCCCAACCTTCCCCATGCAGTATAATAGAAGGGTCAATTTGACTAACAGCTTTACGTATTTCATTCATCGTTTCATAATCATGAATACCCATTAAATCAAAACGGAATCCGTCTAAATTGTATTCTTTTGCCCAGTATGTGACCGAATCCACCATAAATTTTCTCATCATTTTTCGCTCTGAAGCTGTATCATTTCCTACTCCGGTTCCATTTGCAAATGTTCCGTCTTCATTGTAACGATAATAATAACCTGGAACTAACTTATGAAAATTAGATTCAGCAGCGTTATACATATGGTTATATACTACATCCATTACAACACGAAGATTATTATCATGCAGTGTTTGAATCATTTGCTTTAATTCAGTTATTCGAACAGTTGGCTCATATGGATTTGTAGAATAGGATCCCTCTGGAACGTTGAAGTTTTTCGGATCATATCCCCAGTTATATTGTGGTTCGTTTAAATTCTCTTCATTTACTGATGCATAATCAAATATCGGTAAAAGCTGCACGTGTGTAACACCAAGATCTTTCATATGATCAAGTCCTGTTTTCACATCTTTAGGCCCTCTTGTTCCTTTTTCAGTTACACCTAAATATTTTCCTTTATGTTTTATACCACTTTCGGGCTGAATAGAAAGATCACGTACATGCAATTCATAAATAATTGCATCTTCCGGATTTTTAAATTTTGGCTTTTTATTCGTTTTCCATTTTTTAGGGTTTGTGTCTTCTAAATCGACAACTGCACCTTTATCTCCATTTACAGAAGCAGCACGCGCATACGGATCAACTGCTTCTGCCCACTTATCACCAATTTTCACCTTATACGTATAAAAGAGACCTTTTTGGTTCCCTGTAAGTTCTGCTTTCCAAGTGCCTTTTTCACTTTGTTGCATGTTTATTTCAGTACCTATTTTATCGTTCCATTTTTTATATGTAACTAACTTCGCTTCACTCGCAGTAGGAGCCCATACACGGAACTTTGTATGTTGTGGTGTATATATATTGCCTAAATCGTTACCACCATAATAAAATGAATGATCAAACTCCTCACTACGAATGACTTTACCGATTTCGGTATACGTATCAGCTACGTTTTCGATTTTAACTTTGTATGTCTGTTTTAAATCAATTTTCTGCTCCGTAATTATTTTCACCTTATTCGTAATATTTCCACTGTTTATATCATAAGGACTAATATTCTTAATTTTAATGCCTTCAATTTCAATTTTCCGTTCCTTAATATGAAACGGCACATTAGTCGTTACAGTAATTTCATTGAAACTATCAATAGTTGCTTTTTGAATTGATAGATCCGAAGAAGGCTTAGAGTTATATACTTTTTCATCACCAGAAAGAATCCATACTTCAGCACGACCGTCCTTTATATTTTCAATCCAACGATCGCCACCATCTTTTTCCCACTCATTCGTACGAATGATAAATCCTACACGATCATAGTCACCATCTATATTAATCTTAGCGTACTTTCCAAATTCATCTTCACCAGTAAATTCATATGATTTACCATTCGCATTTTCTCCCCATAACCAAAGGTTCCAATCCTTTGTATTTCCAGACTGTTCTTTGTAATGAATGATAACTTCAGTTGTTTTCGAATTTGAAACTGCCTTTACACTTTGAAAAGAGAAAACAGAGGATAACATAACGATTATAGTAAGTAATAAAACTGATTTGTTAATTAATCTTTTTATCATTTGCACCACATACACCCTTTCTTTAAATAGTACGTACAATTTATTATGCTCGTACTAAATTACACTACTTAAATTAATCTAGAACTCTCTTTTACTTCACCC
>NZ_QOZX01000087.1:0-16845 GCF_008368895.1 Bacillus sp. BB081 | reverse complement strand
ATTTGAGATGTGTTTTTTATTGTTTTATCGGTATATAATATTTTAATAATTATAACTACGCTATATTAACAGGTTTATTCTTCATAACAAACTTTCCAAATAAAAAACGCACAAGTGGCCCCATAATAATTAATTGTAGTGGATACGCCAAAATGAAATTTTTAATGAAAATTGAAAAATACATTGATACAAATGAGTCTCCTTGTAGTCCACCATGTAAATACATCATAGCCATTCCGTAAAAAGACATAAAGAAAACCATTCCGATTACCATAGCTGTCGCCATCGCAACTATAATATTTATTTTCTTCGATTTATCAAACGGTAACATGAATACAAGTTTTTTCGCACAAGGTCCAACGATACATATTTCAATTAATAATGCAATAATGAATCCAATTATTAGTTCTAATGCGATCTCCTTAATATGAATTGGCCCTCCTACTCCATTCAGTAATAAATTATAAAACGTCATTACAATAACCATCCCAAGGCACATCATCATACCAAATTGGAGGTTTTCCTTTCTTGTTGTTGGCAATTTTTATCATCCTTTCTCTTTGAGTCTTTGTCATTATATCGATTGTGGAAACCTCTTCGTAAGTGAACATTTTGTGAACAAATTTAAAGCGTTATCATATATTCACTATACTTTCTAATCAAATTCTCACTCTTACTTATAAAGGTTTTATATATTTCAATGTTGAATTACATTACTACTAGGAGGATAACCATGAATGACACAGAATTTTACGTATACCACATCGTTACAAGGAAAAAAATAAATATTGGACAAATCATTCATTTCGATAAAAATCAAACTAATACTCTATATCGGTTCTTTTTTGAAAGAGAACATTTAAATTCTAGTGGTGAAGATGGCATAAAAATTATAAATAACCACTATAAAAATGAAGAATTACATATAAAGAATGAAAATGCTAAAGTAGTTATGAATTATATGGATCAAACAATTAGAGCCGTTAGAGAAACAATTGTAGAAATGGTAAGACTACAAGAATTCTCTGAATACCCTTCAAGATTATCTTGTTTATATGCTGCAAAGAGCTATGAAGATACTTTAAAATGGAAAGTATTATTTGATTCTTACAATCGAGAAGTTTTGCAGATTGTTAAACTACGAGTAATTGGACATTGTTTTGAAGGTGACGGAAATCTTTTACCGAAAGAAGATGGTATTCCTTTCTCTCAAAAAATTGAACAAGCAAGAGAGTATTGGAAAGGAACTGTAAATAATGAACTTCCGGAATTACTGATCAATGGAAAAATTGAAGTGGTGGAAATCACTGATGATTTTTCCAAACTTCATATTTAATTCCTTACTAAATCATATAGGATGGAGATTACAATGATGGAAAAAGTGTACTTCAATCATGATGGTGGTGTAGATGATTTAATTTCACTATTTTTATTACTCCAGATGGATAAAGTCAAGCTTACAGGTGTTTCAGTTATCCCTGCAGATTGCTATTTAGAACCAGCAATGTCTGCAAGTCGCAAAATTATTGATCGCTTCGGCAAAGAAAATATTGAAGTAGCTGCATCAAATTCCCGTGCGAAAAATCCATTTCCAAAAGACTGGCGAATGCATGCATTTTATGTAGATGCTTTACCCATTTTAAATGAGTCCGGAAAAGTTGTAACACCCGTAGCAAAAAAACCTGCTCATCATCATTTAATTGAAACCCTACTACAAACTGAAGAGAAAACAACTTTATTATTTACAGGGCCTCTTACCGATTTAGCCCGTGCACTATATGAAGCACCTGTAATTGAGGGGAAAATTGAGCGCCTTGTTTGGATGGGAGGAACATTTCGTACTGCCGGCAATGTACATGAACCAGAACATGATGGAACAGCTGAGTGGAATTCGTTTTGGGATCCTGAAGCAGTAGCTCGTGTGTGGGAATCAAAAATTAAAATCGACTTAGTAACGCTAGAAAGTACAAACCAAGTTCCCCTAACTGTAGACATACGTGAACAGTGGGCAAAAGATCGAAAGTATATCGGTATTGATTTCCTTGGTCAATGTTATGCAATTGTTCCCCCTCTCGTTCACTTTCCAAAGAACTCTACCTACTATTTGTGGGATGTATTAACTGCTGCATTTGTTGGGAAAGCTGATCTAGCAAAAGTACAAACGATTAATAGTATTGTTTATACATACGGACCTAGCCAAGGACGTACAGTGGAAACTCATGATGGACGGCCGGTAAATGTCGTTTATGATGTAAACCACAATGGTTTTTTCGACTATATAACTGGGTTAGCAAAGAAAGCCTCTACTTGAAAGCCTGTCTATACGAAAAATAAAAAAATGGTATAACTTCAAATGATGAGCCAGCCAAAAAATTTAGAGATTGGTTGGAACTTATTATTAAAAAAGAGCATTGAATTAAATTTCAATACTCTTTTTGTGCAATTTAATTATATTTGATTAATGTCGTGTCTTACTGATTATTCATTTCATAACCATTTACAAAAAACGTAATTGTTTCTAATTCATCTTCATTTAATTCTCTATCTACATCTCGTTTATACGCTTCCTTTATGTTTTCTTCATCGCCTTTATGAAGTTCTGTATAAGTTCCGACTGTTTTTAACAAATGCATTTCTTGTAAAAACTCATCCCGGCTTATAGCTGTCCCATGAGAAAGAATATAAGTTTCAGCATCAAATGACTCCAACTCCTCTATTAATTTAAACGTTTGTTTCGTTGAATAGTTCCACTTTGAAGAAAAGATATCTGCATATATACAATCTCCTAAAAATAATATCTTTTCTTCTTTCACGTAAATAACAACTGAATCATGTGCATGATCTCCGCCGACATGTTTTAACACGCATGTCACTTCACCAAGGTCTAATTCAATTTGATCCTGGAATGTTAAGTTTGGAGGAATAATTTTAATATTTCTCGCTTTTTCTTCAAACTCTTTCTTGATGCAATCCGCACAAAATGAAATTTCAGTACCTTCTTTTACGCGTGCGTCCAACGCCTCATCTGTCCATTCATAAGATACTAGTGATTGCATTTCTTTTTTCGTTTCAGCATGCGCAATAGTTAATGCATTCTGTAGTACAGATAATCCAAAAATATGATCCCAGTGCCAATGCGTTAGTGCTACAAAATCAGGATTCGATACCTTTTGTTCTTTTAACATTTCTAAAAACAATTGTGCATGTTCTTCTGAATTCCCTGCATCAATCATTAACGTTTTTTCTTGTCCAACGACCATTCCCAATATAGGTCTATCTGTTTCAGAAACTGGTGTCATATACCAAAACGAGTTTCCTATTTTTTTTATTTGCTGCATAATTAGTTCCTCCATTTACTGCTATTCTCTTCAATTATTATCTGTAAAACCTTGTTCCAGCACATAGCATGAAATAATATATATCGCTTTCTTTAAAATATAGTAACTTCATCTATCCATTTAAATAAGCATCCCAATCATAGTCTTCAATCTTATAGAACCTACCTTCATCATTTCTTTCATATGCACATAAAGGTGGTTCCTCAAGAAAGTTTAAAATAGAATCATCTATATTCAAAATGACTCCAATTGAAATAATTTGAAAGTTTTTAGGATTATTGACATAGTCATCACTTTCATAGCCACTCAATATTGACCAACCAGAGTCACCTTCTTCTCTTGAACCCTCTTTAAGCATAAAGTTAAATTCTCTTTTTTCAAGTACATCCTCACTAACAATTACCTTCGTATCAAAATAAAAATCCCAATCTTTTGAAGCTGGATCATTATATTCCGTATCACATATATTTTCAATTCCAAATGAAATTTTATCACCTATTTTTAAATCTAAACGATATGGATCATTGATCAGTTCCCCTGCAAACTTTTTCTCATTTCTTTCAGTGATTTCCACCCACATTCGTTCACCATGAAACCCATCTTCGTCTTCGATTTTAGTTACAAAAATTAACTTTACCAAATCTCCAACCTTTAATTTCTCCAAAACTTCTGAGCTAGGAAGATAAAATGTATAGGGCGCTTCTTTATTTATTTCATAAACATTATCTAAGTACCAAGTCATCTTTTTCTCTCCTTAAAAGCTTTTCACACTCATATTTTAAAAATAACACTATTTTTTCTTCCGGCAAACTACTACCATAGAATAGCAGTCTTCCCCTAACTCATTTCCTTTCCAATCATTATATATATGTAATAGTTCAAAGCCATTCGCTACTAATAATCTTTCTAACTCCTGCGGATACGTATAGCGAAGATCAATCGTTGTTTTCAGTTCTTCTACTCGCACATCACCCTCATAAAACCTTCTTGTTGTTATGTAGTGCTGTATTTGCTGAATTGAATCATATGTCATTTCAGTATATAAATCACATTTTCTTCCCTTTTCATCACGAATAGTTGTCCAATATTCTTCTGTAGATGGTTGTATTAATTCTTCTTTTGAAGGAAAACGTGTATCGAATATGAATATACCATTATCAGCTAACACATGATAAATAGATGTTAATAACTTATTTTGATCTGTATTCGTAAGAAAGTGTTGAAATCCATGACCAACCATAAATGCTAACGGAATTGTTTCTTCAATCTTTAATTGTAAACAGTCTTGTTGTAGCCATTTTACTTTTTTACCCCCCGTAGATTTTCTCTTCGCTTCAGCAAGCATACCTTCATGTATATCTACACCAATCATTTGATATCCGTTCTCTATAAAGGGTATCGTAACCCTTCCTGTTCCGCAGGCAATATCTAGAATCCATTCATTTTGTATATTTAGTTTTTGTGCCCATGATAGTAAGAACGGAAAATCTGACAAACTTTTATTTTCTATATCATATCGTTTTGGATTTTCGTATTCAGATAGACTCCACTTTGTTTGCAAACGTATTCCCCATTTCATATTTGCACTTAAATTTAATATATAAATTATAACGAATTATTAGTTTTTTCTCTATAATTAAACACAATTACTTGGACTAATCTAACTTTCCTTTTCGTAAGCTAAAAATAAGTGGAAGAATCGGAGTGTGATACGATGGAACGATTATGGATTCCAATGATTGTTACGTTTTTTTCATTCGGTGGATTATTATTAGGCGGTGCTGTTGGCATTGCTACGCGCCAGCTCATTGAAGAAAAAATGCATCGTTTATACGCATTGTGTGGCGGAATTTTGCTTGGCCTTTTATCCCTTGAAATTATTCCTGAAACATTTTCAAGCTATGAAATAATTGGACCTATACTTGGTATAGCTATCGGTATTTTAGTTATGAGCTTATTAGATAACTATTGTCATCATCCAATGATACATAAAAAAGATCAACAAGCATGGCAAACTTTCCTTTTTCTTTCTTTTGCCATATTTATTCATAATTTGCCGAGTGGATTTGCATTAGGTACAGCATTTATAAATCATGCTGACTCTGCCATTCCTTTTTTAATAGCAATTGTCGTTCACCATATTCCAGAAGGATTAGCTTTAATTATTCCCTTTCTCTTTACAAAACATAAATATATTTCATTTTTATTAACGACTTTATTGCTTTCACTTATTCTCGGTACCGGTACTGTTTTTGGCATTTTGATGGAAGGAAAAGCCCTACATTTACAAGGACTCATTATGGGAAGTGCTATCGGTTCACTTGGCTATGTTACAATTCATGAAATGCTTTGGAAGGCAAAGAAACAGCTCTCTTTCCTTTCATTTTTAACATGGGCAACTAGTGGATTTTTACTAATAACAATATTTACACTATTCGCTGGTCATCATTAAAGATAATAATTTTATCATTTGTATATTTTTCCTTTTTCTCCAAAACATAATAGTAACTACCTATTATAAGGAGGAAAAATTATGTTTGAGAAAACAGCCGGTGAAGCACTAGTTGACCTATTAATTGACTGGGGAGTAGAACACATATACGGAATGCCTGGAGATTCCATCAATTCAATAATTGAAGCTTTACGAAAAAAACAAGATAAAATCAAATTTATTCAAGTGCGCCATGAAGAAGCTGGTGCACTTGCAGCAGCTTCCTATGCTAAGTTAACAGGAAAACTCGGCGTTTGTATGGCAATCGCAGGGCCCGGTGCTATTCATTTATTAAATGGTTTATATGATGCCAAACTCGATAAAGCACCCGTTCTAGCAATTTCAGGTCAAGTAGAAACCGATTTACTCGGGACGGATTTTTTCCAAGAAGTAAACTTAGAAAGATTGTTCGATGATGTTGCGGTTTATAACCAGCGCATTATGTCAGCAGAACAGCTACCTACTGTCGTAAATCAAGCGATTCGAATGGCTTATACGAAAAAAGGTGTATCTGTTCTTACGATTCCAGATGATGTTCCAAAATTCGAAGTAAAAAGTGGTGCTCGTGTTACAAATACTTCTTTTACATTACCTGAGTTATTTCCGCAAGAAGAAGATTTACATGCTGCAAAACTCGCAATAAATGAAGCGAAAAAGCCTGTTATTTTAGCTGGAAAAGGTGCGAAACATGCGAGAGAATCCTTACTTTCATTCGCAGAACATATTGGTGCTCCAATCGTACTTACATTACCAGCTAAAGGAATTATCCCTGATGAACATCCACTTTGTATCGGTGGATTAGGATTAATTGGAACGAAACCTTCTTATGAAGCAATGAAACATGCTGATACTTTAATTATGATTGGTACTTCTTATCCGTTCACAGGTTTCTTACCCGAAAAAGCAAAAACAATCCATATCGATACTGATCCTGCCCAAATCGGAAAACGTTACGTAACAGATATCGGCTTAGCTGGTGATGCTGATAAAACATTAAAATGGTTAATTGAAAATGTAGAAAAACATGAGGACCACTCCTTCTTAGAGCATCATCAAGAAATGATGAAAAAGTGGGAAGAAAAATTACACAATCAAGAAGACAATTCTTCTACTCCAATTAAACCACAACGCGTTATGCATGCACTGCAACAAGTAGCACATGATGACGCAATATTATCAGTCGATGTCGGAAATGTAACAGTATGGACAGCAAGGCACTTCCGTATGACAAATCAGCAATTTATCATTTCTAGCTGGCTCGCAACACTTGGCTGTGGTTTACCTGGTGCACTTGCTGGAAAAATTGCTTTCCCGGATAAACAAGTATTTGCGGTTTGTGGTGACGGTGGTTTTGGAATGACAATGAACGATTTCGTAACAGCTGTTAAATATAAACTACCAATCGTTGTCGTCGTTTTAAACAATAATAAAATCGCCATGATTAAATTCGAACAAGAAGTTATGGGGAATATCGAATTTGGTACAGACTTAACAAACCCTGATTTTGCAAAATACGCAGAGGCGTGCGGAGGTATTGGATACCGAGTTGAGAATGTAGATGAACTACTTCCTGCTTTCGAAAATGCGGTAAAACAAAATAGACCGTGTATTATTGATATAGTTGTAGATGCAAACGAAGCACCAATGCCAGCAAAAATCACCTTTGGTCAAGCCGCTGGTTATACGAAGCATATGATAAAAGAATTATTTGAAGAAGGTAAGATTGATTTACCACCTCTATAAACAAAAAAGATAGCTGAAAACAATTTGTCTTCAGCTATCTTTTTTATTTTTGTATCTCTCTATAAAAGGAAAAATCATTCACATTAGTTTGTACTCGCTTCTCTTCCTTTACCTCTTTATCCTTGCTCCTTGGTGTTCTTACATTTCCTAGTTTAATCGCATCTTGCATACTATTACTAACTAGATTTCCCGCTAAAATCGTCATACTATAAAAAGCAATTGGTATAAGTACAATCCATGTATGTGTAGTTAAATGGCGGAAGTTTTGACCAATTAGACCAGTCCATTCTTTTGTTACACTATCTGCATCTAATCCAAATAATATCGTTCCGCCAAAAAACAACTTAAGTATTCCAAGATGCAAAAGAAGTAATAGTACACTCACAAATTGTTGGGCTACTAATAAAAGAAATGATGGTAACATATGCGGCCATATATGGCGCCTCAACTTCTGCCACTTACTTCCGCCGAGCACAGTGGCTGCCAACATAAATTCTTCCTTCTTAATACGCTTGACTTCTTGCGCTACATACAGCATAACCGTTGGTACAGCAAGGCATACAAGTACTATAATTTGAAATGCCACACGCAAATACAACGGCACAACTTCCGCTCCACTATCAAACGTTAAAACTTCATTTAACATAAAATAAGAAATCATAACCATCGGTACAATACTAAAAGGATCAAAAAATGATGAAATAACTGGAAAAGAACGTTTACCATACATACCAAGAAGTAAACCAATTCCCCCTCCAACTATAACTCGTAAAATCGCTATAATTATACTCGCTCCAACTGTCCATTTCGCGCCTTCTATTATTAATTGAACAAGGTCGCGGCCTTTCACATCACTTCCAAACCAAAATTTACCCGATGGTGAAAATGGAGCTGCCTCTAGTTCCCCTTTTTCGTTATACATCATCGTAAGTTCGCGAATATTCCCATCAAAAAACACCGTATATCCAATACTAACAATCATTAGTACACTCAAAAAAGTAATACCTATCCAAAATCTCACATCTCTTTTTACAACTTGCCACATATTACACACGCTCCTTTATAACATTTTGTAAAAGCGTATGTAATATACGAAATAGTATAAAAAGCGGCACGTATAATATAACTAGACTCACTGTAAATATTTCTAATTTAGAATTTTCTTTTACAAAAACAAACATTCCATATGTATTGAAAATCCATTCAATAATATATAAATTTGAAAGCATAAATAAAATATTTGTTTTCGCATAATAAATTGTCGTCAATAAAACATTTCTTGAAATATGATGTGTCAAAATATGCCATAAGCTTAGCCCCTTACTCTTAGCAAACAAACTATATTCTTTCTCTAATTCTTCTTTAAATCGTAATAACAAAAGTTTAATAAATAATAATGTTGTTGGTATTGTAAGACATATAATTGGTAACAAACGTATTCTTTCTTCTCCTAATCCAGCCAGTTTGAACGGCATAAATCCTGTTTTTTGAAACATAATTACGACAAGAAGTTGTGATGATAAAATAAGTAGTATATCCGGTATACTCTCAAGCGTAAGGAAAATCCCATTCCACATTTTCTGCTTTATATGAGAACGTTGCAATACCCAAACGACAAGTAAATACGCTATAAGCAAAGATAGTAAAAACGCTGAGAGAAATACAATCATCGTTTCAAAATAATGAATCCAAATTTGCGGAAATAATTTTCTTGAGTCCCGAAATCCATATGTAATTTCATCCGGTTGTAGTAACTTTCCTCCAAGAAATACAATCGTGTTCCAAAAACCGATTAAATCCATTTGCAATCCCTTAAATAAACGCGGTAGCGCACCTAGGCAGATTATACATAAAATAGCAGCTACTAGTTGTAAACAAGTAACCCCACACCATTTAACAATTCGCATCAACATAACGATTTCTCCTTACTATCCGATAGAATATTCAGAAATCAAAACCAGATATATTACATCTCTTCAGCTATACCTTGCACCCGTTTCTTCCCACTAGGTAAAATGGCTTGATATAAACACGTAACAAAAAATAATAAACCAAATAAAATAATAAACAACGTATCTGCACGAATCCATTTCGGGAACAACATCGCTATCGCACCGAGAGATAACAGCTGGAATCCTGTCGTTAATGGACTAAGTAAACTTTGAACGCGTCCCATGAATGACTCTTCTACAATTTCATACATCCAGCCCATTATTGCAACATTAATAAATGGTAAAAAGAAAGTCGCAAAAGCGATACATACATAAAAAGACCATACGTGATTTACAAAGTAACACATACCGAAAAAGACTCCTGAGCCCGCCATACCAAATACAATAATAGGGTTAGGTGCATATTTCTTACCTATACTTGTTGCTACTATACTTCCAATTAATAATGAAATCCCTCCAACTACACCGCCCACCATCGCTAAACTTTCATACGTTGCTGGTGCTAATTTATATTTTAATATGTAAGTAGTGGATACGCTTAAAATACCATTTAATAGTCCAAATACGATAAATCCTAAAAGTAATTTTTTTAAAGTTTCATTTTGATATATATACTTGATCCCTTCTTGAAACTCTGTTTTTAACATCTTCAAATTAACTTCTTTCCACTTTGTTCTACCATTTGGCAAACGAACTTTTTCTGGAATGGAGATCGTTTGAATCAAAATACCACTCATAATAAATGTGAGCGTATTTACTAAAATGCTCCCGTAAATTCCAAAAGTCCAGTACACCATCGTTGCAATTCCTACCCCAAACAAAGCATACAAACTATTCACCATTTGATTCATACCTGCTGCTGCACCATATTGGTCTGATTCAACTACTCCTTGTATCATCGACTGTTCTGATGGAGAGAAAAATTGTATACATGCATTTTCCAAAAATAAAAATATAAAGACGAGTATAATCATTCCATAATAAAGCGAAATTAGAATTCCGATATTACAGAGCGAACAACATATGTTGCTTACCGTACAAATACGTTTTCTATCAAAACGGTCCACTACTGTCCCTACTAATAGAAAAAAGATTAATGCGGGTAATGCCATCATAATTTGTGTCATCGTTGCGTAAACTGGTTGTTTTCCGTACTGGTCTAACAAATAAAACATTAAAGAAATTCCAGCAATCATAGAACCGAGTCGCTCTAAAATATTTGCTAGAAAAAAACGGGCATACACTTTGTTACGAAATAACTGTAGCATTTCTTTCATACTTCTAACCCTTTCTCTCGACAAAATTTTATTTTTTCAGTCATTTATTGGAAGTTACATTATCTTTTTCGACCATTATCCAATCTTTTCCTTCTGTATAGAAAACATTACAAAAAGACTCTTGTCTTTTATACAAGAGTCTTTTTTCTTAAACTACTTCGCTACTTCTTCTTTCGGCATTACCATTCCTTTATAAAGTTGAACTGTTATCCAGTAATAGATGAAATAAATGACTAAGAAAATCCCAATTGGCACCCACACTTTTACAAACGGGTCAACTAATATGAAGCTAAATAAGTTAAGCCCTACTAACACGTGGGAAATTCCAATAATCGCTGGGAAGATAAATAAATATGAAATTTCTTTATATATACTTTTTGTTAACATACTACGTCTCACACCGATTTTTCGTAACATTTCATAACGGCGTACGTCACGAGAAGCACCTGTTAAAATTTTGAACATAAGAGAACTTGCCATCATCGCTAAAAAGGCAATCCCGAGGAAAAACCCCATAAACATTGTTCCACTCATGAAACTGTTCATAAACTGATAAATTGTCATTTTCGTAAATAAGTCTACTTTTGCACCTGTTGTTTTTTCAATTTGTTCTTTTTGTCTCTTGTCTATTTCAATTAACAACGGTTTATATTTTTTCATATCATCTACTTTTGCTAATGTTACACTATGTTCCGTTCCTTGAACTGCTTTGTAGTGTTCTTCATCAGCAATTCTTACAGGTTTTCCGTTAAATTGATTATGTGTAATTTGTATTTCTCTTACAACAGCATCTTCCCAATCCCTTGGCATACGAGGAAGTTTATTGGCTGCTTCAGGAGCTTCCAAAGCAGAATAAACAGGTTCAGTTAAAGGTTCAGCCACACGTTTACGAGCAGGTTCTTTTAAAGTTTTTGTATCAAAGTGGTCTGAAACAAGTGGTGGTTTCTCAGTTAAGTCGTTACGTAAATAATAAACCGCTTCTCCATCTACTTTATACTTATACTTGCTTTCTTCCACAATTTCCATTTCTTTTAAGGCTGCTTTATCTTGATCATTTGGATCATGAATTACGACATCATATACACGAGAGAAGTCTGTCATAATACCTACATTTTTTTGGAACGCCATCCCTGCCGTCATCGCACCTGCACCTAATGCAATTAACATCGCTACGGTACCTAATACTCTCGATAAACTATTTACTCGAAAGCGTAGCTGTGCATATGTAAAACTATTTAAGCCCGTTTCATTTCGTTTTTTATTCCCTTTAATTTTCATCACAAAAAATGGAAGCAATGAACTAAAGATAAAATATGTTCCGAGTGTTGTAACGATTGTCGCTATTATAAAACCAAGTTCAGCAAACATTTTTATATTTACCATAAAATAATATCCTGTACTTACTAGTAATACACCAAGTACAGTCATTATAATAATGCGAGTTTTACTTTTCTTCACTTCATCTAGTGTTTCATCTTCACGTATTAATTCTAATTCTGTTTTACGTAATAAACGGATGCTATTCATTAAACCAGTAATAAAAAATAGTATTAAGAAGAAAATAGCTGTAACTAAGATTGCTGGTGTATATACAGATGAATAACTACCTTTTGCTGAAATTTCCATACCATTCATTAAAAAGTTTCCTGCTACACTTGCAAGTAACATCCCTACTAAGATCCCGATAATAATACTGACAATACCCATACCGAATGTTTCAATAAATAATAACTGTGCTACTTTTTTCTTTTTCGCACCAAGCATCATGTACATACCGAGTTCTTTTCTTCTTAATGTGAGTAAGAAAGAATTGGCATATATAATATAAAATACAGTAATGAAAGATAATAGTATGGCACCTACCCAGAATACGAGTCTAATACTACTAATAAGACTATTATCTTTCGTAAATTCACTATTCATCGCCATCGTTTGGAACATATAGAAAATACTAATACTAATAACGAGACCAATAAGTAAAACCATATAATCTTTTAACATCTTTTTCATACTATGACGTGATAATTTGAATAACATAGTCTCGCCCCCTACTTAGACTCAGCAGCTGAGCCCATATGAGCGAGCACGCCTAAAATGTCTTGATAGAAATTTTCTCGTGTTCCTTGACGCTTTAACTCTTTATAAAGAAGACCGTCTTGAATAAATAAAATACGCTCACAATAACTCGCACTAAACGCATCGTGCGTAACCATCAAAATACTTACATTGTGATTTTCATGTAAATCTTGCATCGCTTCTAATAAGCTTTTTGCATTTTTACTATCAAGCGCACCAGTCGGTTCATCTGCTAATACGATTGCTGGATTATGTACTAAAGCTCGTGCTGCCGCCGTTCTTTGCTTTTGTCCACCAGAAACAGCAGTTGGATATTTCGTTAAAATTTCAGTAATCCCTAATTTCTTTGCAACCTCATTTACCTTCCCCGTAATCTCACTTGAAGGTACGCCTTGCAGAGAAAGTGGTAAAGCGATATTTTCATAAATTGATAAGTTTTCTAGTAAGTTAAAATCTTGAAAAATGAATCCTAATTTTTGAGATCGAAAATCAGATAATGCATTCCCCTTCATAGAAGTAATATTTGTACCAGCTATTGTCACACTGCCACCCGTTGCTTGATCCAATGTACTAATCACATTAAGTAAAGTCGTTTTTCCAGATCCAGAAGGACCCATAATCCCGACGAATTCTCCTTCTTTAATACTTAATGACACACCCCTTAACGCTTTTGACTGATTCTCATTTCTTTTCCCATACGTTTTTTCTACACTTTCTACAGTAACTACATTTGTTGACATCTCTTTCACTCCATCCCTTTTGTATAAAATTAATTTCTCACATATTTCTTATCTTTTTCTCATGTAAATCCTTAATAATTTTTAAATTTTTCAATCAGAAAGGATTACACGAGTTACGTAAACCTTTTTCCTATTCCATATTCTCACTTTTCTAAAACTCGTTCCTTCGATTTCGCTTACATTTACCTTACATTTTTGTAAGGTAAAAATATTACAGACCACTTTATAAGGGAATTTTCTTTGTAATGAAAAAGGCTTTTATTTTCATCAAAATTAATAGGATACATAAATAACAATAATAATGAGTTAAAAAACAATATAATTTTATTTTAAAACAATAAATTATATGATAAAATCATGTTGTCATTAAATAAACGAGGTGCTTTTTATGAAACAAGTTACAACACTCTTTTTAAAACTAGCTATTGTTTTTATAGGTATAGTAGTACTTGCATTGTGCATATTTTTAGTTCCTAAAATCGGGAATTTCGCTGGAGAATTGTATCCAGCTATTGCTTATATGAAATCTCTCGTTTTAATCGATATGTACGTAGCGACCATACCTTTTTACTTCGCTCTGTATCAAGTTTTTAAACTTTTAAGTTATATTGATAAGAACAAAGCGTTCTCGGTATTATCAGTAAAGGCTTTAAAAAATATAAAATACTGTGCCCTCACTATCGGTACCATATACATACTAGGTATGCCACTCTACTATCTAATGGCAAAAAAAATTGATCCTCCAAGTTTTATACCAATTGGATTGATCATTATTTTCTCCTCTATCGTGATTGCTGTTTTTGCTGCAGTTCTCCAAAAACTCTTACAAGAAGCCATTAATATAAAATCAGAAAATGATTTAACGGTATGAAGTGAAATATATGGCAATAAATGATGAAGGGATAGCGATTAAGCTATCCCTTCATCATTTATTATGGTTCTTTAATGAGTTTAAATTCAGTAATACATGTTAATGGTGTATTTTCTTATCAATCTCTATTTCTTGTTTTTTATTTCCTCTTTTATACTCTCCACAAACCCATTTAGTTCAATAACTTCTGACTGGTCTTCACCGTATTTACGTACATTTACAGATCCGTTCTCCATTTCCTTATCCCCAATAACAAGAACATAAGGAACTTTTTGCATTTGTGCTTCTCTTATTTTATATCCTAACTTTTCATCTCGTACATCTCTTTCAACACGAATGCCAGCTTGTGCTAATTTATCCGCAATCTCATCCGCGTATTGTACATGGACTGCATTCGAAACTGGAATGACCTTCACTTGAACCGGTGCCACCCATGCCGGGAATGCACCTCCAAAATGCTCAATTAATATCGCTAAGAAGCGGTCCAGAGATCCTAATACTGCCCTATGAATGACAACTGGTCTTCTCTTTTCATTCTTCTCATCTATATAATTTAAATCAAACTTCTCCGGCATTTGGAAATCTAGTTGGATTGTCCCGCACTGATGACTTCTATTTAAAGCGTCTTTAATATGGAAGTCGATTTTCGGTCCGTAAAATGCACCGTCACCTTCATTTAGTCTATATTTATAATTCAATGAATGTAATACATTTTCTAATGCCTCTTCTGCTTGCTCCCACAACTTATCATCACCCATTGAATCTTCTGGACGAGTAGAAAGCTCTACTTCATATTCGAATCCAAAAGTTTTATAAACGTAATCAATTTGCGCCATTACGGATTTAATTTCATCTTCAATTTGTTCTGGAGTTACAAATAAATGAGCATCATCTTGGCAGAAAGTACGAACTCTTAATAATCCGTTTAAAGCCCCGCTAAATTCGTGTCGGTGTACTTGACCGAACTCACACATACGAATTGGCAATTCGCGATAAGAGTGTAATTTATTTTTGAACATTAACATATGTCCTGGGCAGTTCATTGGTTTTAATGCGAAACTTTTATTGTCTACTTCAGAGAAATACATGTTGTCTTTGTAATGTCCCCAGTGTCCTGATTTCTCCCATAATTCTTGGTTCATCATAAACGGAGTACGTACTTCTTGATACTTATACTCTTTTTGAATTTCTCTTAAAAATGCTTCTAATTCATTACGAATAATTTGTCCTTTCGGTAAATAAAATGGCATTCCCGGAGCCTCTTCAGAAAACATAAATAACTCCAGCTCACTACCTAATTTACGATGATTTCTTTTTGCTGCTTCTTCAACGAAATGTAAATAATCTTCTAATTCTTTTTGAGAAGAGAACGCAACACCATATATACGCTGAAGCACTTGATTGTTACTATCACCTCGCCAATATGCACCAGACACGTGAGTTAATTGGAAAGCTTTCAAATAGCCTGTTGACGGTAAATGAGGTCCTCTACATAAGTCTACAAATTCACCTTGTTTATATAGTGTTACACTTTCCCCACTAGGAATTGCTTCTAACAATTCTAATTTCAGGTGATCATTCATTTCTTGAAACAGTTTTTTTGCCTCTTCTCGTGAAACCTCAACTCGCTCTATTTTTATATTTTCATTTATAATTTTTTTCATTTCTTTTTCGATTTCCGGTAAATCTTCTACGTTTACACTACTCGGAAGATCCATATCATAATAAAATCCATTTTCAATAACAGGTCCTACACCAAGGTTTACATTACCATGCATTCTCTTTACAGCTTGCGCTAAAATATGTGCCGCAGAGTGTCTTGCAATTTCCACCCCTTCATTTGAATCTATAGTAACGATTTCTACTTCCGCATTTTCTTCAATATTTCGGCGTAAATCATATAACTGATCATTTACTTTCCCTGCGACTGCTTTCTTTTTTAAACTACTGCTAATGGATCCCGCAATTTCTTCTAAAGTAATTCCTTTTACAAATTCTTTAACGCTTCCATCCGGAAATTTCATTTCAATCATCTGTTCTTTCATTTTTCATCTCTCCATTTCATAATAAAAAGCACACTCATCCCTAAAATAGGGACGAGCGTGCTTTTACCCGTGGTTCCACCCAGATTCCCATTGTAAATATACAATGGCTTCTTTTACGGTAACGTCGTTTACACGGCACTAGATACTTAATTTCCCCAGTGCAGCTCTAAGGTGGTAAGTTATTTTTCTGCGTTAGGAAGTTCTCAGCTTTCCTTCCTTCTCTGTATAACCGGATAAAATAACTCGTGTCCTTTTCTTCGCTTATTATGAAATTGAATACAAAAAAGCATATTCATCCCTAAAATAGGGACG
>NZ_QOZX01000086.1:0-15759 GCF_008368895.1 Bacillus sp. BB081 | reverse complement strand
TGAAATAATATAGATAACTTATTGACTTTAAAAGTTAAATAAGTTATGATGATTCTTGTCTTAAATAAATACAGTCTGGTAATGATGGCAGAGAGGCCACACCCGTTCCCATACCGAACACGGAAGTTAAGCTCTCTAGCGCCGATGGTAGTTGGGACCTTGTCCCTGTGAGAGTAGGACGTTGCCAGGCTATTTATATCATCGCGGGGTGGAGCAGCACGGTAGCTCGTCGGGCTCATAACCCGAAGGTCGCAGGTTCAAATCCTGTCCCCGCAACCAAATGGTCCCGTGGTGTAGTGGTTAACATGCCTGCCTGTCACGCAGGAGATCGCCGGTTCGACCCCGGTCGGGACCGCCATTTTATATAAAGAAAAGAACGAAACATGTTGTTTCGTATTTTTTTATTTGTTTTAACAAAAAACTAATAAAGACAGTCAAACTATCCTTAGGAAAACTCCTAAGGACTTTTTTATATATTCAAAACCTGTATAATAAAGAGCAGAGAACATTGTGAGTAAAGTAGGTGAAGTCTGTGAGTAAATATGAAATAACAACAAACTCTTCTGAGGAAACACAAAGATTATCAGAAAAACTAGGTGGACTTGTTGGGGCACAAGATGTAATTATTTTAGAAGGAGATCTAGGGGCTGGTAAGACAACTTTTACAAAAGGACTAGCAAAAGGTCTTGGAGTGAAAAGAGTTGTAAATAGTCCTACCTTTAATATTATTAAAGAATATAAAGGGAGATTGCCGCTATATCATATGGACGTGTATCGCTTAGCAGAAAGTGAAGAGGACTTAGGTTTTGATGAGTATTTCTACGGTGAAGGAATTACCGTAGTAGAATGGGCTCATTTAATAGAAGCATTTTTACCAAACGAGAAGTTACAAATTAGTTTATTCCATGCTGGAGATGATACAAGGAAAATTGTACTCGAGCCAATTGGAGATCGATATATTAGATTATGTGAGGAGCTATTACAAGATGAAAGTACTAGCAATTGACACTTCAAATTACGTAATGGGTGTATCCCTTATTGAGGAAGGAAACGTAATTGGGGAAATCATTACAAACTTAACAAAAAACCATTCTGTACGTCTTATGCCAGCTGTAGAGAAATTATTAAAAGAATGTGGTGTAAAACCGAAAGAATTAACTAAAATCGTTGTAGCTGCTGGACCTGGATCATATACAGGTGTTCGCATAGGTGTGACAGCTGCAAAAACATTAGCTTGGTCACTTCAAATACCAATTGTAGGTGTATCAAGTTTAGAAGTAGTGGCTGCAAACGGTGCTAATTTTGATGGATTAATCTGTCCTTTATTTGATGGAAGACGCGGACAAATTTATACTGGGTTATATACATATGAAGGAGAGCATTTAACTTCTATAGAAGAAGACCGAATCATCCTTATTGTAGACTGGTTGCAAATGTTAAAAGATA
This sequence comes from Bacillus sp. BB081, assembly GCF_008368895.1. Classification (NCBI taxonomy): domain Bacteria; kingdom Bacillati; phylum Bacillota; class Bacilli; order Caryophanales; family Bacillaceae; genus Bacillus; species Bacillus sp. BB081. The sequence goes on along the minus strand of NZ_QOZX01000086.1, from coordinate 14,313 downwards.
CAGGAAAGCCTGTTTTATTTATTGGTAACGATGTTAAACTGCACAAAGAGACGATTATCGAACATTTAGGCGGCCAAGCTGTATTTGCTCCCTTCACTAAAAATAACCCAAGACCAAGTGAGTTAGCTTTCTTAGGGTTACAAAAAGAAGAACAAGATGTACATTCATTTGTTCCTAGTTATCTTCGTTTAGCTGAAGCTGAAACAAAGTGGTTAGAAAGTCAAAACAAGTAGGAGCTTGCAGAAGATGGATATGATATTTAGAAAGATGGAACTCGATGATATCGCTCAAATTGTAGCTATTGAAGAAGCGTCTTTTTCAACTCCTTGGACTGCAGATGCCTTTCACCGTGAGTTAACGACGAATGAACATGCACATTATGTTGTGCTAGAAAAAGATGGTCGTGTAATTGGGTATTGTGGATTGTGGATAATTATTGATGAATCACATATAACAAATGTAGCTATTTTGCCAGAATACAGAGGTCAAAAGCTAGGGGATGCTTTATTGAAAGAAGTTATTTCCGAAGCGAAAGATTTAGGGGTAAAAACAATGACACTTGAAGTACGTGTATCAAATGAAGTAGCAAAACAGTTATACAGAAAATACGGATTTCAAAATGGTGGAATTCGTAAACGATACTATGCAGACAATCAGGAAGATGGTCTCGTAATGTGGGTGAATATATAATGGAAAAAAATACGATTATACTTGGTATTGAAACAAGTTGTGATGAAACAGCAGTAGCAGTTGTTAAAAATGGAACGGAAATTATTGCGAATGTCGTTGCATCACAAATTGAAAGTCATAAACGTTTTGGTGGAGTTGTACCAGAGATTGCATCCCGTCATCATGTAGAAGAAATTACAGTTGTGTTAGAAGAAGCTTTAAAAGAAGCAAATATTACATTTGATGATATTGATGCAATTGCTGTAACAGAAGGACCTGGGTTAGTAGGAGCGCTTTTAATAGGGGTAAATGCAGCGAAAGCAGTGGCTTTTGCACATGATATTCCTCTAGTGGGTGTTCATCATATCGCTGGGCACATTTATGCGAACCGTTTAGTAAAAGAAGTTCAATTCCCACTACTATCACTTGTTGTATCTGGTGGACATACGGAGCTTGTTTATATGAAAGAACATGGTTCATTCGAAGTGATTGGTGAAACAAGAGATGATGCAGCTGGAGAGGCATATGATAAAGTAGCTCGAACGTTATCCATGCCATATCCAGGTGGTCCTCACATTGATCGCCTTGCACATGAAGGAGAACCGACAATCGATTTGCCTCGTGCGTGGCTAGAACCTGATTCGTATGATTTCAGTTTCAGTGGATTGAAATCAGCAGTTATCAACACTGTGCATAACGCGAAACAACGCGGGATAGAAATTGCACCGGAAGATTTAGCAGCAAGTTTCCAAGCGAGTGTAATAGATGTGCTTGTAACGAAAGCATCTCGTGCAGCAGAAGCGTATAACGTAAAGCAACTGCTTCTTGCTGGTGGAGTAGCTGCGAATAAAGGACTTCGCGCACGTTTGGAAGCGGAATTTGCGACAAAAGAAAATATCGAGCTAATTATTCCTCCGCTATCTTTATGTACCGATAATGCAGCGATGATTGCAGCCGCAGGTACAATTGCATATGAACAAGGAAAACGTGCTACATTAGCTTTAAATGCAAATCCAGGATTAGATATTGAAGAATAGTTATGCACAAAATTAACCACAGCTTGTGGATAAAACCCATATTATCTGTTGATAATGTGGGTTTTATTGTGTATATAAAATGTGGATAATTTTTTTGTGAATTGTGGATAATGTGGAAAAGTTATTTTGGGGTTTATTTTATAAAGGTGGATATGTGTATAAACCTGTGGATAAAGTAGATGAAGTCTGACCTTTGAATGTATTCTTTTTTGGGAAATAAATCGCAAGAAGATATCTCTAAAAAACATTTTGGAATGTGCCCTTATTATAGGGGCGAACTAACATTGTCAAACTTTGTAGGTAAATCGGTATGTCGTGTCGAATCGAATCGTTTATACCCCAGCTAGAAGATAAGAAGGATGTCGCATAGTCAAAAATCTCGACTTATGAGACATCCTTCTTATTCATACTCTTATAAATGTAATTCTTCCCATTCTGCCATACAAGCATCAAGTTGCTCTTGTAGTGTTTGCTTTTTCGTTGTAATTTCACTAGCCTTTTCATAATCTGCGTATATTTCTGGTAAGCAAAGTTGATCTTCTAACGTAGCAATTTCTTCTTCAAATTCTACAATATTTTGTTCTAGTTCCTCAATTTTTCGAGTGCGTTGACGTTCTAATTGTTTACGCTCTTTTTCTTCGAGATAATTTAATTTCTCTTGAGCTACAGTTTTTTGAACAGGTGCTTGGTTTTCTTGCTGTTCTTGTTGTTCAAATGCTGCACGTTCAATCATTTCATTTTTCTTCTCCACATAGTAATCGTAATCGCCTAAATACTCTTGTGCACCTTCTGTTGACAACTCAACAACGGTCGTCGTTACACGATTAATAAAGTAGCGGTCATGTGAAACAAATAGAAGGGTGCCTGGATAATCAATTAAAGCATTCTCCAAAATTTCTTTACTATTTAAATCAAGATGGTTCGTAGGTTCATCGAGAATTAATAAATTCGATTTTTGCATCATAAGTTTTGCAAGAGCTAATCGAGCTTTTTGTCCACCACTAAGAGAAGATACTGGTTTTAGTACATCATCCCCTGTGAATAAGAAGTTACCTAATATCGTGCGAATTTCTTTTTCGGGCTGCAATGGATATTCATCCCATAACTCATTTAAAACTCGCTTAGAAGATGTTAAGTTTGCTTGTTCTTGATCGTAATAACCAACAGATACATTGGATCCGAAAGAAACATCACCATTTAATAGTGGTAACTTATTCACAAGTGATTTTAATAATGTGGATTTCCCAATTCCGTTTGGACCAACTAAAGCAACGCTATCCCCGCGAGTTAAGCGCATAGTTACATGTTCAATAATCGGATCATCATCATAGCCGATAGTTGCATCCTTTACTTGTAAAACATCATTTCCACTTTGTTTTTCGATATCGAAGTGGAAGGATGCTGACTTAGAATCACCTAATGGTCTAGTCAATAATTCCATTCTATCTAATTGTTTACGACGGCTTTGAGCACGTTTTGTAGTAGATGCGCGCGCTATATTTTTTTGAACGAAATCCTCAAGCTTAGCGATTTCATCTTGTTGTTTTTCATAACGTTTCATGTCTTGCTCGTATAATGCTGATTTTAAGTCTAAATATTTACTGTAGTTACCAACAAATCGTCTGCTTTCTTTATTCGAAATTTCATATACTTGTGTAACGAGTTTATCCAAGAAATAACGGTCATGGGAAACGATTAGTATTGCGCCAGGATAGCCTTGTAAATATTGTTCAAGCCATGTTAATGTTTCGATGTCTAAATGGTTTGTAGGCTCGTCCAAAATAAGTAGGTCTGGTTTCGTTAATAATAATTTACCGAGAGCTAATCGTGTTTTTTGTCCACCGCTTAATGTAGAAATCGTCGTCTGGTGCGTTTCAACTGGGAAGCCAAGACCACTTAAAATCGAGCGAATATCTGCTTCATATTGATATCCACCTTGATCTTTATAATCTAATTGCAATTGGTCATAATCAGCTAATAACCTTTCATATGTAGCCTCGTTTGAAAAGTTTTCTTCTTTTCCCATCTCTTGCTCTAGCCTTCGAAGTTTTGTCTCCATTTGCTGCAAGTGTGTAAAGACGGTTAACATTTCATCCCAAATTGTTAAAGACGTTTCTAACCCGGTATTTTGAGCTAAATATCCGATTGAGACATCTTTTGGTTTTATAATTTCGCCACCATCATGGGATAGCTCACCAGCTATTATTTTTAATAATGTAGATTTTCCGGCCCCATTTCGTCCGACTAATGCGATACGATCTTTCGTTTGAACTTCCAATTTTATGTTTGCAAGAATCGTTTCTGCACCGTATAATTTCGTAAGCGCGTTTACTTGTAATAAAATCAATGTTTTCACCTCAAATAATTTCTTAACTTTGCCATGTTTATATTTCTCAATCATACTAAAAATAGTGTATAGTTTAAAATAAAGAGAGAATACTTCTTCTCTTTATTATACAGGGAAATTCATGAGTGCTAAACTTCTGTATTTGATTCAAGTATATGAATAAAGATAGGAAGAGAGGAGAGGTTATATGGAGCAGCAAAAAATTCCACAGGCCACTGCCAAACGATTGCCTCTATACTATCGATTTATCCAAAACTTATCTCTTTCTGGTAAGCAACGTGTTTCATCAGCCGAATTGAGCGAAGCGGTAAAAGTTGATTCCGCAACGATTCGAAGAGATTTTTCATATTTTGGAGCGTTAGGGAAAAAAGGTTATGGATATAACGTAAATTATTTATTATCATTTTTCCGTGAAACACTCGACCAAGATGATATAACACGTGTAGCACTTATTGGAGTAGGTAATTTAGGGACCGCTTTCTTACATTATAATTTCACGAAAAACAATAATACAAAAATTGAAATGGCGTTTGATGTTAGTGAAGAGAAAGTCGGGACAGAAATCGGGGGCATTCCTGTATATCATTTAGATGAATTAGAAGAACGTTTATCAACTGATATACAAGTGGCAATATTAACAGTACCCGCTACAGTAGCACAATCTGTAGCAGATAGATTGGCAGAAACGAACGTGCATGGTATTTTAAATTTCACACCAGCACGCTTAAATGTGTCAGATAATATAAGAATTCACCATATTGATTTAGCGGTAGAGTTACAAACACTTGTTTACTTTTTAAAGAATTATCCACAATAAAACGCAGAGGAAGCGACCTCTGCGTTTTATTATTGTTTTTTCTTTGTGAATTTAACTAAGATGAGGCGAAGTGCCAAATTAAAATCAATTGTTGCCATAACTGCAAATAGTATTGTCCACATATTCCAGATTGTATCTGTTACGTTCGTAATGGCGAAGCGTGTAAAGATACATCCTAGAAGGAAGTACAATGCAGCCATGAACAATGGTGAGTTCCTCATACTAAAAATCCTCCGATAAAGCCTTGCATTTTTTCAGCTTCTTTAATCATTTCTTGAATTTGTTCATTGCTCATTAAAACTTGGGCAACTGCAACTAATGTATTCATTGCAACATGAGCTGCGATAGGGACGATAATACGCTTCGTTTTTACATATAAAAAGGCGAATACGAGTCCCATAGAAGTGTATACCAATAAGTGAGTGAAATCAAAATGAATTGCTGCGAATACAAGAGAACTAATGATAGCAGCAATAAAGAAGTTAAACTTCTTATAAAGTGTACCAAATAAAATTTTTCTAAATACGATTTCTTCCAAAATAGGTCCTATTATAGAGATAACGATAAGGAACCAAGGTGTCGTTTTTGCGATATCCATAAGTCTTGCTGTATTTTCTGATCCAGGTTTAATTCCTAATACACGCATTTCTATCATACCGGCAATACTTTGTGAGAAAAATGCTAGGAAGAACCCGATAAAAATCCAACCAATCGTAGCTGGAACAGTAGAGCGCATTGTATCTAAACGTCTGTCACGAATATCTGTTCTAAGTAACCAAAGTACGATACATAATGCAATAAAGAAGCTAATGATTGCCCAGTGGCCAGTTATGAGTTGAAATTTCTCTTCTCTAGTAAATCCCCTGTTATCATAAAGTCCAGTTTTCAGCAGAAGTGGTAATCCAGCAATGGATGATAACTGCATTAAAATGTATGTAACGATAACCCACCAATATTGTTTTTTCAAATGGTTTAACCATCCTTTCTAACTCTAGTGTATGAGATAAGGTAGGATAACATGTAAGTATGCTACCTACGATATAAACCTCGCTTAAATTATGTTTTTTTCGTAAATCCTTATTTGAAATTATAATAGAAGACAGGAGAAAGTTGTGTGTATAGCGAAAACAATTTAGGGTGTCCTTTCATATTGTAACATACGATTAGTGGAAACAACGATTCATATAGTAAAGGTAGAAGAAGAGGGACTCTATATAGAAAAGTGTATAGCTTAATTTGCGAAAAAATTATGATTTTTTTACTTGCAAAAGAAATTGAGATTATTTATTATTATAAGTGTGTTAGCACTCGAGTGACTTGAGTGCTAATAAATAAAATTTACATAACAAAATGAGGAGGTTATTGTTCATGCTAAAGCCATTAGGTGATCGCGTTGTAATTGAGCTTGTTCAAGCAGAAGAAAAAACAGCAAGTGGTATTGTATTACCAGACACTGCAAAAGAAAAACCACAAGAGGGTAAAGTTATTGCAGTAGGTACTGGTCGAGTGCTTGAAAATGGTGAGCGTGTTGCTTTAGAGGTAGCAGCAGGTGATCTTATCATCTTCTCAAAATATGCAGGTACTGAAGTAAAATACGAAGGTGCTGACTACTTGATTTTACGTGAAAGTGACATTTTAGCAGTTATCGGTTAATTATATAAATCTTAAAAAATTCAAGGGGGTCAATTATTATGGCAAAAGATATTAAATTTAGTGAAGAAGCACGTCGTTCGATGCTTCGCGGTGTCGACACTCTTGCAAACGCAGTAAAAGTAACGCTTGGACCAAAAGGTCGTAACGTTGTACTTGAGAAAAAATTCGGTTCACCACTTATTACAAATGATGGTGTAACAATCGCAAAAGAAATCGAATTAGAAGATGCATTCGAAAACATGGGTGCAAAATTAGTAGCAGAAGTTGCTAGCAAAACAAATGATGTAGCTGGTGACGGAACAACAACTGCAACTGTATTAGCACAAGCTATGATTCGTGAAGGTCTTAAAAACGTAACAGCTGGTGCGAACCCAATGGGTCTTCGTAAAGGTATCGAAAAAGCTGTTACTGCTGCAATTGCAGAATTAAAAGAGATTTCTAAACCAATCGAAGGTAAATCTTCTATCGCACAAGTAGCTGCTATTTCTGCAGCTGACGAAGAAGTAGGTCAATTAATCGCTGAAGCAATGGAGCGCGTTGGTAACGACGGCGTTATTACTTTAGAAGAATCTAAAGGATTTACAACAGAATTAGACGTAGTAGAAGGTATGCAATTTGATCGTGGATATGCATCTCCTTACATGATTACTGATTCTGACAAAATGGAAGCAGTTCTTGATAACCCATACATCTTAATTACTGATAAGAAGATTTCTAACATCCAAGAAATCTTACCAGTATTAGAGCAAGTGGTACAACAAGGTAAACCACTTCTTATCATCGCTGAAGACGTAGAAGGCGAAGCTTTAGCTACATTAGTAGTGAACAAACTTCGTGGTACATTCAATGTAGTAGCTGTTAAAGCTCCTGGATTTGGTGACCGTCGTAAAGCAATGCTAGAAGATATCGCAATCTTAACTGGTGGCGAAGTAATCACTGAAGAATTAGGTCGTGATTTAAAATCTGCTACAATTGAATCTTTAGGACGCGCTGGTAAAGTTGTTGTAACGAAAGAAAACACAACTGTAGTTGAAGGTATCGGAAATTCACAACAAATCGAAGCTCGCATCGGTCAAATCCGCGCGCAATTAGAAGAAACTACTTCTGAATTCGATCGTGAAAAATTACAAGAGCGTCTTGCAAAACTTGCAGGTGGCGTAGCAGTAATTAAAGTAGGTGCAGCAACTGAAACTGAGTTAAAAGAGCGCAAACTTCGCATTGAAGATGCACTTAACTCAACTCGTGCAGCAGTAGAAGAAGGTATCGTTGCAGGTGGTGGTACTTCACTTATGAACGTATACACGAAAGTAGCTTCTATCGTAGCTGAAGGCGACGAAGCAACAGGTATCAACATCGTACTTCGCGCACTAGAAGAGCCAGTTCGTCAAATAGCAATCAACGCTGGTCTAGAAGGATCTGTAGTTGTAGAGCGTCTAAAAGGCGAAAAAGTAGGCGTTGGTTTCAACGCAGCTACTGGCGAGTGGGTTAACATGCTTGAAACTGGTATCGTAGATCCAGCTAAAGTAACTCGCTCTGCACTTCAAAACGCAGCATCTGTTGCAGCTATGTTCTTAACAACTGAAGCTGTAGTAGCTGACAAGCCAGAACCAAATGCACCAGCAATGCCTGACATGGGCGGCATGGGCATGGGCGGTATGGGCGGAATGATGTAATTCCGTTTGCTCGAAAAACATCCATTTCTATATAGAAATGGATGTTTTTTTATGTTTTTTAGAAAAGGAAATGAATTTCTGTAGAATTTTGTCGCTTTCTCTCTTGACCATATTGATACTTCATTGTTAGAATCTAGGAAGATAATATAAAACGATCCTTCATATATCCTCAAAGATAAGGTTTGAGAGTCTCTACCGGGTTACCGTAAACAACCTGACTATGAAGGCAGTGTGTCTTATATTTATAAAGAGCGGAGACTATCTTTCTTTATAAAGCCAGACCCCTGCCTTTTCTTTGTTATGAGACTAGAGGCGGAGGACTGGCTTTTTTTATTATATTAGTAATGCTTTTTGCCAAATTGGTGAAAATATTTATATACGAGAACTAACGTTGGGGTGATTATTTTGAAGAAGCAGCATGATACAATTATCGTTTTAGATTTTGGGAGTCAGTACAATCAGTTAATAGCACGTCGAATTCGTGAGTTTGGTGTATACAGTGAACTTCATCCACATACAATTACTGCAGAAGAAATTAAAGCAATGAATCCAAAAGGGATTATCTTCTCTGGTGGACCAAATAGTGTATACGGTGAAGGTGCATTACATTGTGATGAAAAAATCTTTGAACTAGGATTACCGATCTTCGGTATTTGTTACGGTATGCAGCTTATGACGCAACACTTCGGTGGTAAAGTAGAACGTGCAAACCACCGTGAGTACGGAAAAGCTGTTCTTAAAGTCGAGAACGAATCAAAATTATATGCGAACCTTCCAGAAGAGCAAGTTGTATGGATGAGCCATGGTGACTTAGTAACTGGTTTACCTGAAGGATTCGTAGTAGATGCAACAAGTGAGTCTTGTCCAATTGCTGGTATGAGCAATGAAGACAAAAACTTATACGGTGTACAATTCCACCCAGAAGTACGTCATTCTGAGCACGGTAACGATTTAATTAAAAACTTCGTATTCGGCGCATGTGGTTGTTCTGAAGGATGGAACATGGAGAACTTTATCGAAGTAGAATTAGAGAAAATCCGTGAAACTGTTGGAGACAAAAAAGTACTATGCGCACTTAGCGGCGGTGTAGACTCTTCTGTTGTAGCAGTATTAATTCATAAGGCAATCGGTGACCAATTAACATGTATTTTCGTTGACCACGGTTTACTTCGTAAAGGTGAAGCAGAAGGCGTTATGAAAACATTCAGCGAAGGTTTCCACATGAACGTTATTAAAGTGGATGCACAAGAACGCTTCATGAACAAGTTAAAAGGTGTAGAAGATCCAGAACAAAAACGTAAAATCATCGGTAATGAATTCATTTACGTATTTGATGATGAAGCTTCTAAATTACAAGGAATGGACTTCCTAGCGCAAGGTACACTTTATACAGACATCGTTGAAAGTGGTACAGCAACTGCACAAACAATTAAATCTCACCATAACGTTGGTGGTCTTCCAGAAGACATGCAGTTCAAATTAATTGAGCCTTTAAACACGTTATTTAAAGATGAAGTACGTGTATTAGGATCAGAACTAGGAATTCCTGATGAAATCGTATGGCGTCAACCATTCCCAGGTCCTGGTCTTGGTATTCGTGTATTAGGTGAAATCACAGAAGAGAAATTAGAAATCGTTCGTGAATCTGATGCGATTTTACGTGAAGAAATTATTAAAGCGGGCTTAGACCGTGAAGTTTGGCAATACTTCACTGCGCTTCCTGGTATGCGTAGCGTAGGTGTTATGGGTGACGAGCGTACTTACGATTACACAGTAGGTATCCGCGCAGTAACATCTATCGACGGTATGACAGCTGACTGGGCACGTATCCCTTGGGACGTATTAGAGAAAATCTCTGTACGTATCGTAAACGAAGTAAAACACGTTAACCGTATCGTGTATGATATAACAAGTAAGCCACCAGCAACTATTGAGTGGGAATAGTATTATAAAAAAGATCCATCTATTGCTCATGCATAGATGGATCTTTTGTGTTTTGCTCTTAATACGAACGAAAATACAAAAGTTTATAAAAATGTTCGTTTTTAAATTGACAAAACTACTTCGTCGAGTTAATATGAGTATGTAATTCAAACGAAAAGTGAATATTATGCCGTCGTATAATATCGGGGATATGGCCCGAAAGTTTCTACCTAGCTACCGTAAATGGCTTGACTACGAGGCGTTTAGATAAAGATGAGGGGAAACTTGTCTTTATTCATAGAACGCTTCCATGTATATGCAATGGAAGCCTTTTTTATTTTTAATAGATAAAAGAGGGCTAGGGAGATTACGGCGAGTAATCATATAACGGGGGAAACGTAAGATGAAACGCTATTTTCAGTTTGATGAACTCGGCACAAATTATAAAACAGAGTTCATAGCAGGTTTAACGACATTTTTATCTATGGCTTATGTATTATTTGTCAATCCTGCTACGCTGTCACTTGGGAATGTTAAAGGGTTACCAGCAGGTACAGGGATGGATCCGGGTGCAGTATTCGTTGCTACAGCATTAGCAGCAGCGATTGGTTCGTTAATTATGGGGATATTCGCGAAGTATCCGATTGCTTTGGCGCCGGGTATGGGAATTAACGCGTTCTTTGCCTATACGGCAGTGTTAACGATGGGTATTCCATGGCAGACAGCAATTGCTGGAACGTTAATGTCAGGTATTATCTTTATTATTCTTACAGCTTCAGGTATTCGTGAAAAAATTATTAATGCAATTCCATCAGAGTTAAAGTTTGCAGTAGCGGCAGGTATCGGATTGTTCATTGCTTTCCTTGGATTCCAAAATGCCGGAATTATCGTGAAAAATGATGCTGTTCTTGTTGGATTGGGGGATTTAACAAAGGGCACAACGTTACTAGCAATCTTCGGGGTTGTTACGACAATCATCTTCATGATTAAGAAAGTTAATGGTGCGGTATTCTACGGTATGATTCTTACAGCAATCTTAGGTGTAGCGACAGGATTAATTGATACCCCAAAAGCTGTAGTGGGAGCAATACCGAGTCTAGAACCAACGTTCGGTGCGGCGTTAACGCACTTCGGAGATATTTTCACTATTCAAATGGGGATTGTTATTATAACGTTCTTCTTTATCGATTTCTTTGATACAGCAGGTACACTTGTAGCGGTTGCGAATCAAGCAGGATTAATGAAGAACAATAAATTACCACGTGCAGGAAAAGCGTTATTCGCAGATGCGATTGCAACTGTAATCGGTGCGATCTTAGGTACATCAACAACAACGTCTTACATTGAGTCTTCTGCGGGGGTAGCAGCGGGTGGACGTTCTGGATTTACAGCAGTTGTAACAGCAGGGTTCTTCTTGCTGGCACTATTCTTCTCGCCATTATTAAGCGTTGTAACACCAGCTGTAACAGCGCCAGCGTTAATTATTGTAGGAATCTTGATGGTTTCTTCTTTAGGAGAAATTGATTGGAAGAAATTTGAGATTGCAGTACCAGCATTCTTTACAATCATTTCAATGCCACTTACGTATAGTATTGCGACAGGGATTGCGATTGGGTTTATCTTCTATCCAATTACAATGGTAGTAAGTGGTCGCCGTAAAGAGGTTCATCCAATTATGTATGTTATGGGAGTTTTATTCATACTATATTTCATCTACGTTCGTAAATAAAAGGGGTTTTTGAAAGGTCTAGACTTAAGGGGAGTCTAGACCTTTTTTGCGTCTTCAGAAAATCTTAAGGATTTCCGAGCGTTTTTCTTCAGAAGTTTTCCTATAATAGAAGTTAGGGATTAAAAAAGTGATGGGGGAGATATTGTGGCGCACGAAACAATACTTGTCGTAGATGATGAAAAAGAAATTAGGAATCTTATTACAATCTATTTAAAGAATGAAGGATATAAAGTGTTGCAAGCAGGAGACGGAGAAGAAGGATTACGTTTACTAGAAGAAAATGAAGTACATCTAGTCGTATTAGATATTATGATGCCAAAGGTAGATGGTATTCATATGTGTATGAAAGTAAGAGAATCGAAAGAAATGCCAATTATTATGCTTTCTGCGAAAACGCAAGATATGGATAAAATTTTAGGATTAACAACAGGTGCAGATGATTACGTAACGAAACCATTTAATCCGTTAGAGTTAATCGCAAGAATTAAATCTCAGTTACGTCGTTATATGAAGATGAATGGTTTTGCTATTCAAAATGAGGACGAGTTAGAAATTGGAGAGATGAAAATAAACATTTCAACCCATAAAGTTATTGTGGATGGAGAAGAAGTGAAACTGACACCGAGGGAATTTTCAATTTTAGAATTACTAGCTCGTAACCCGGGTATGGTCTTTAGCGCGGAACAAATTTATGAAAAGGTTTGGAACGAAAGATCTTTCCAGTCGGATAACACGGTAATGGTTCATATTCGGAAAGTGCGTGAAAAGATTGAGGAGAATCCAAGGAAGCCAATATATATAAAAACAGTATGGGGAGTGGGGTATAAGATTGAAAAAGATATTTAATCCATTTACGTATGTTAGGAAATTTCGAGAATTAATTGGAAAGATAGTGAAGAGTGTGAAACGGAGTGTACGAATTCAACTTATTACTGCGTTCACTGCTTGTGCGTTATTAGGGCTTTTGTCAGCAAAGGCAGCAGCACCGTTTTTTGAAAATGCGAATCGAGAGGCGACGATCGATTATCGGGTTGGTATGGAACAAATTAACCAACAAGCTCAAAGTGTGGCAAATAGTTCAGTTCATGAAAATAAATTAGAAGCTATATCAAGTATGATTGAAATAGAGAATCAAAATTTAGAACAAAACTCTAGAGCTTTAAAAGTATTGGTCACTGACGAGAGCGGTAAAGTTTTATATAAAACGAAGCAGGCACAAGAAGAGCAAATTGATTTGCATAATACAATTCGTAATGCATCATCGTTTGCGATTAATTATATGAATGGTAGAAAAGAATTTGAAAGTACGAGAAAAGAATTTATAGCTTTTGCACCTATCACAATAGAAGATAAGAATTTATACATGTTTGTTAGTGGGATTCCAGAAGGTGAGGTAATATATGATACGCAAGAAGGACCGTTTCCGTTTTTCATAGGTGTACTTGTATTTATTTTCTCTTTCTTCTATATAACAAAGAGAAAGATGAAGCAAATTGAAGCGATGGCACAAGGTGTAAAGGAAATAGAAAAAGGAAACTTAGCGTACCGTATTGAGAAAAAAGGTGAAGATGAGATTGCGTCTTTAACTGAGAATATTAATAATATGGCGGAAGAGCTTATGAATAATATAGAAAAGGAACGTAAATTAGAGAAGCAAAAGAATGAGCTTATTACGAATGTATCACACGATTTACGTACACCACTGACTTCTATAATGGGTTACTTGCGATTACTTCGAGATTCTAAATATGAAAATCAAGAACAACATGATGAGTATACGAGAATTGCTTTTGCAAAGTCGGAGCAGTTAAAGAATTTAATAGAAGATTTATTTGAGTATACGAAGTTAACAAATGAGCAAGTTATGTTGGAAAAACAAGAGGTTTGTATAAATGAGTTATTGGAGCAATTAATAGAAGAGTTAGTACCGCAAGCGGAAGAGCATGGACTTACGTTTGTTAAGAAGTTTCCTGAGGAACGTACCTATGCGGCGATTGATTCGGAAAAGATGGTCCGTGTATTTGATAATCTATTAATGAACGCGATTAAGTATAGTAAAGATGATGGGGAGATAAAAGTTTCTCTTCAAAGGCAGCGCCGGGATATACAAATTGTAATTGCGAATCATAGTGAAGAGTTTACGAGAGAAGAGTTAGCGAGTTTGTTTGAACGCTTTTATAAGAAAGATCAATCTAGAAGTAGAGTAACAGAAGGATCGGGACTTGGATTAGCGATTGCGAAAAGTATTGTTGAATTACAAGGTGGTAGTATTCGAGCTGAATATGAGGATGGTATTATTCAGTTTATCGTCTCGTTACCAATTATAGAAAAATAATAAATGAATAGAATGATATTTGATAAAAAGGCTTATTTCAAAAGAAATAAGCCTTTTTATATTTTTTTAGAAAAACATGTTGACGATTAGAGATTAGAGGTGTAATATAAAACAAGTCGCCGATGCAATA
>NZ_QOZX01000085.1:0-3452 GCF_008368895.1 Bacillus sp. BB081 | reverse complement strand
ATTTGTATTATAGCAGGAGGGTATTTTACTATGGAATACTTAAAACAAAAAGAAAAAGAAGAAAAGTTTTGGAAAGACCAAGAAACACGGATAGGAAATTATATTCATTACAATATTCGGGATGTAAAATGTATTACGTTTACAAAACATGATATAAGTCCGATGGGTGTTCCTAGATTAAAAGGATATATAAACAATAATGAAAAATTAGATTTTATAGCTTATATTAGTACTACAGAAAATTTTGAAGATGACTTTACACGTTCTAGAGAATTAGGAAAACTTATAAAAGATCCTGAAAAATCGGTATCTGAAATTGAAAAAGAAGAGAAGGAAAAGAAACAAGAGTAGTCTTTGCGATTACTCTTTTATTTTTCTATAATAAAAGAGTTGAAAATATGAAAGTAAACTAATAATAAAAAGTTTGCTTTCAAATTAGAAAGGGTTAGTCCCTCACTCTACTCCAGCTAAAAACCTCACACCCAAAAACAAAGGGGAACTCAATTATTCAAATTCATATAAAGTTTCAATCTTGTCTAAGTATCCATTAGGATATACAATGGATCATCCATTTTTCTTTACATAATCTCCAGATACAGTCCATATCAACTATAGATTCTTGTCTTATGCTAAATGTAATCAAAAAGCAAGTAGATAAAGATAATGACTAAAACATTAACTCTAGATACTTTTTTGATGAATATTACAAATAAACAGGAGGTAATGAAAAATGATTAAAACATTATTAGCAGGAGCACTTTTAAGTACAGGATTGGTAGCGGGAGGTGCAGTAGGTGCAGATGATGCGAAAATGGATAATTTAAAGTCAAATGAAAATAGTTCAAATCAAGTAATTACACAGAGTGTAGATGGAACAACGTCTTTCTCACAAAACTTTGATTTACCTAAAGATGCAGTGCCAGCAACTGCTAAAGGAGACGCAAAAACAGTTGAAAGAACAGAAGGTACAGGTTCTCAAGAAGGAAAAATGGTACCGACAAAAGAAGGTACAGATTCTCAACCAGGATTTGAAATGGGATCCCCTGAGAAACCAGAACATGCAAAAACTGTTGAAAGAACAGAGGGCACAGACTCTCAAGAAGGAAAAATGGTACCAGCAAAAGAAGGAAATTAAATAATATATAGTTATAACGAGGAGCATCCAAAAAGTGGTGCTCTTTTTATATTATAGGGATTAACCAGTTTTACTGAATATAGAACTGTAGGAGGAATTGAGACTAGAACATGGGGGCCTATCTCTTCAAATCATGGTGTTTAGGGCAATAGTTTTGGTGGTAACGTTACAATACAAACATTTTATTAGAGATTTTCTAAATTTACATACACTCTAGATAGACTACATATCAACTTCAGATACTTGTTTTATGATACAAGTAATCAAACAAAAGGAGGGCGATACAAAATGATTAAAACAGTATTAACAGGGCACTCTTTTATGTACAGGAGATTATTAGCAGGTGGAGCAAATGTTGAAGATATACAGACAGATAAGCATATTCCATATGAACAAGATGAATTGCAGCAAACTCTAGAAAAGTACGATTCGAAGAAGTTTGAGTTATAAAAAGAAAATAGATAAATGAACAAGAGAAAAGTATTTTCATTTGGATATAGGACTTGAATCAAACTTTTATACTAGAATATATACGGCAAAAAGGAGGGAGTACATTGCACAAAATTATTTATGGAATATTAATTTTAATATATACTTTGTATTCATTTTTTGTAAGTGACGGAAGTGAAGTAAGGTTTATTATGCTGTTAACTATAGTACTTATCTTTTCTGTGGTTTTAGAAAAAGGAAATGCAAACAAAACGACTGATTAAGGGTCGTTTTGTTTGCATTTTTTTAATTGGCTATTACAGTCCAGATGTTTTAGGGGGAGCACCAAATTTCATTTTTGGGGCACTATTAAATTTTTAGTTGATGAAAATACGGTGCAACTCCTACTAGAGAAAACACCGCCTAAAATAGAAAACTTTTAACCTATTATCCTCTATTCCGTAGCTTTTAAGGTATTTAACACGACTTTGGTTGCGTCTGCAATAAGTTTATCGTCATATTTAGCATCTTCTTTATCATGATTAGAAAGTATAGCAAGAACAATCGGCTTTTTATTTGGTGGCCAAATAATTGCGATATCATTTCTTGTTCCGTAAGATCCCGCGCCTGTTTTATCAGCTACTTCCCATCCTTTTGGTACGCCCGCACGAATCAATTTGTCTCCAGTTGTATTTCTCTTCATCCAATCTACTAATAGTTCACGTTTTTCTATTGGAAGTGCAGTTCCTAATGTAAATGATTGAAGTGTCTTAGCTATCGCTTCTGGTGTGCTGGTATCATGTGTTTCTCCTGGATGCACTTCATTTAATTCAGGTTCAAATCGTTCTGAAGTAGTAACAGTATCTCCCATTTCTCTCAAGATTTTTTCAAATTCAGAGGGACCTCCTAACTGTTTAAGAATCAAATTATGTGCTGTGCTGTCACTATATCGAACTGAAGCATCTGCAAGTTCTTTTAACGTCATTCCTGTATCAACATGCTTTTCAGTAATTGGATTATAATTAGAAAGATCTTCATGAGTATACGTAATTCTTTGATCAAGAGCTTCTAATGAGTTCTTGCGTAAAAGAGCGCCCACAGCTAATGATTTAGATGTAGATGCAAACGCAAAACGATCATCTGAATGATAAGCAATCGTTTGATTCGTACCTGTGTCCAGTGCATAAATACCAAGCTTAGCATCATATTCTTTTTCAAGTTTAGCAAAAGATTGATTTCCTGTATTTTCTTGTTTAATTTGATTAGCTTGATTCGTTTGTTTAGGTGGTTCAGATTGAGTGTTACTATTGGAACATCCTATAAGTGATACACATGAAAGTAATACTACAGGTACAATCTTTTTGGAATGTAAAATGTTATAGAACTTGTTTAAAACGAACATAAATTTTCAACCTCTTTCAAGAATATATGGATTTTGTCTAGGTATTCTAAATACCGATGCAATTAAAGATGACATAGGGTAACAATACTACTGCAGCTAAATTTTCAAAGGTTAAAGGATATCCAAAACGTTTATATGATTGATAAGTCACGGTTTGGGTTGTTTCTTTTTTGTTTTTACTTGTAATGGTTCGCCTGTGAAAGTATTAAACTTGTAATACTTAACCGTAGTATTACAATACATATTTTTTACTTTTGGGAATAATAAGTCCTTTCTTTTTTTTGTAATACATAAAAATAGATGTCAAACGGGATATGTTGTATCCAATCTGGACAACTCACATTAGAAATACACTTATTAGACACTCTAAGTAATAAATTTGTTCCACTTCAAGAGGAGGGAGAATTTTGGGTTTGTAAAATAACAATGAAACTACGTGTTTTTTCTTCATACAAAAACCTCTACATATTGAAGTGAACCCTGAAA
>NZ_QOZX01000084.1:0-26055 GCF_008368895.1 Bacillus sp. BB081 | reverse complement strand
TACTAGCAAGCTAAAAAATCTTCCTAAAGGTGAGGGAGATTTTTTTATGTTAAAAATAAACGTTATGTTAACTAGAATAAAAAACAATGAGTGTAATGAAAGTCAAGCGTAAATAACAAAATAACAACAAATAATGTAAAGTTGTAAAACGTGTGTAAATAGCAATAAATTCATTAAGTAAAACATAAAATAAAATTACTAATTTATATTTTGTATAGAAATAATTTTTCTGTATAAAAATTTCTTTCCGATCAAAAATGATTTTGATTCGATAATTCTTATTGGATTATTGATTTGAATTTGCTGTGATGGATTTATAACAAAAAAACGATAAAAACTGTAGAAATTCGTTTAGATAAGATTTTATGTAAATCTCACTAAAAATCTCCGTTTCGTCTCATTAAGTATAGTTTACTTGGTTTTTGATACCTGAAATTGCTTTGTTTCTGTAACTGCCTATAATATATATTATGTTAACTGTAAAAAAGTAATAAACTTATTAAATATTAGTTATAGTTATTATGATCCCCTTTTCCACCGAATTAGTATTGTGTGACTGGTTATGTAGTTTTACGCTTTATTAGCTATTGATAATAAAATTTTTGGATATAAATTAGATTTTAAATAATAAAAAATACAATTCGTTTAATGTGTTCATTTTAAACGAATTGTATTGATATGATTGCGAATACTTTTTTAAAATTAGTTTGATATAGCGATCGCTTCGATTTCAATTAATAAGTTATCGTTAATTAACTTTCTGACTTCTACAGCTGAACTTGCTGGTGGATTCTTAGTGTCAACGTATTGATCTCGAATATCTCTAACAATGGCCATTTGAGAAATATCTGTTAAGAAAAATGTTAATTTTACTACATCGTTAAATTTTAATTCCGAAATTTCTAATGCACTTTTAATATTTTCAAATACTTGTCGCGTTTGTATAGCTAAATCTCCAACACCAACAATTTGACCATCAGTGTTAATCGCTACTTGTCCAGATATGTAAATTGTTCGTTTAGCGTTACTAACTTCGACAACATGCGAGTATCCAAAAGTTGATGGCATTGTTTCTGGATTGATAAATTTCTTTTGCAAGGCTCTTCTCCCCTTTAAACATTTCATTTTCTTGATATTAGGTTTTAATTTCAGATTATTACCTATTTAATAATAATTATTTATCCATTTAGCTGCTACATTTGTAAAAGTGTATTAGCACTTTAATTTAAAGTTATTGATGGATTATGTACGTTTGATTTTTTTGTGTGCTTGTTATAATTACACCTTGTTTTATTAATTCTTCAGTTACTTTTGTATAGAAAAAGTGATACCACCAGATAAAAAACTCTTCATAAGTTATTTCTTTTGAGTATCTGCTACTTACAAAGTATTCTTTTAAAGGTTTATCGTTTTCTTTAAACAATAAGACTAAATCTTTACTGATTGTGTTCGCAATTTCGTTAAGTATAGATAAGTCTGTTGATCTAAATACAGGGATAACAGGTTGTGAATTTTGATATAAGCCTAATTTTTCGTAAACTATATTTAAATGTAAATCTATTTGTCTATCTGCTGCTAAGAAACCTTTTACTAATTGCTTTTTCTTATAATTAATATCAGTATTAGTGTTTTGAAAATATTCTTCAAATGTTTCGTTATCTGCTGTAATTAAATTTAATGTTGAATATCGAGAATTTCCATAAAGACCAATTTGAACTTCTCCTAAATCTAAATACGTATTACCATACATCCCGAAAGCCTCTATATCTGTTAGTTCTTGTTCTTGAATTGCATAATAATATCGTTTCTTATTTCTTAAAGGTCGTTTCTTATTTAAATAGTTTCCTTCAATGTAATTTATTTGTCCAAAATCTAATAACACACCACTATAGAGTAAAAGACTATAAGATTCTTTAGATAATTGATTAAACGTTTCGATTCTTTTTGAAATAACTTCAATATGACTTGAATAATTTTCAATGATTTTAAGTGTTGGTTTAATTAGAGGTTCACAAAGGTTATAAAGCTCTTTTCCTTCACAAGCTGTTATAACCATACACGTTGGATAATAACTCCCTTCTATTTTTTTCAATAAACCTTCTAATTCTAATGAATTCATGTGCCTTTCAAATTCCTCATTTGTCCAAATTAGTATTATTTTTATAGTATTTGACTCAAAACCAAGATGAAGCATTACAAGTAAATATTGAAGTTTCGTTCCTTTTATTTTTATAGATGGCGAATTATCTCCAGACGAAATCATTTTAGCTTCATAAGCTGTATGTAATATATTCTCCGGAATATTATTAGTAAACACTTCATAACCCCTCCCTTACTATTAAATTCATTGTAAGATTTATGTATTTACTAACTTCTATAAGCCAAAATAAGTATCCTCTAATAATCTCAAATTAAAAACCTTAGCATAGATATACTAAGGTTTTTTGTATTTTTATAATGAATGAATTCTTTCATAGTCTTTTTTAAATTGATTATCATTTTTTAACCAACTTTTAAAAGTTGGTTCCATTATTTCTAAAATGGAACAAGTTTTAGCGATACATTTATTTTTCATATATTCCTTAAGGAAATTTTGTTTTCTCTGCTTAACGGCAGCTTGAGTTCTTTTTAGCTTTCGATCTTTTAATTGATCTAGACTTAGACTTTCTTTCTGAAATTCTTCATATTTTCTATGCAAATAAATATCTTTGTCTTTATAAATCCAATTTGAAAATAGTTGTATTGATTTTCTCCCGGTTAAAATGACGCGATAATGTTTATTTTGATTTAGTAAATCGGCTGGTAAATTGTGATTTTGTAGTACCTGATTTAAAGAATTCATAAAGCTATATGATCCTCCTACAAAGCTTACTGTATAAGTTCCATACTTGACGTAACCATCTCCATCAAAATACCCACGAACAAAATGATGTAAATATTCTTCTGGTACGCACGGAAATTCAATGTTAAATGATTTACATGGCGTGATTCCATGTATGTTCATAAGGTCGTCTTTTATTGTTTTGCTATTAATATTTAGCATATATACGCCTGTTTTTTTATTTTGATAAAGTGGCTGATTAGTGTTTAGTTCTTGTTTTATATCTTCTAAAATGTAATTTTCTTTTTGAGATATACTGACACATTGATTTTCTTTCTGTATAACACCATCTGCTGCTATAAACCCTAATATATAAGCCATGTTATTTGACCACGTTTTAAAATAATCTTCTGTTATGTCATACTTTCTCTTCCAACTCCCTATAGCGCGCCTTGGAACGTTATTGTCTGTTAAAACCATACGAATATACCTAGCAGACACATTAGCAAGTGTAGCTATTTCTGAAGTACTCTTCCCTTCTGCATATAGTTGCGTTATTGCAGATTTTGATAGTTTACATTTTGACTTCTTTTTTCTCTCTATTTGCACGTACGTCCTCTCCTTCCTTTTAATAATTAGAGACCTATTTTCTTCTATAACATATAACGAAACGTATGTTCTTTGTTGGTTATATGAAGAAATTTACTAAATTTAAATAATTTACATTTACTTCATATTAGTTTCATCTGCTGCTGTTTGATTTACATTTTATATATAAGAATAATGAATTTGACAAATTTATGAAATGTACCGCATTTAAGGTGAAAGGTAAAATGATTTCGTTTAAACTACAATTAGCTACAATAACAACATACGTATATTGTTAAACGTAAAAAGGAGAACGAATGAAAAAGAAATATATAAATCAAATTCATACTGATGTAAGTTTTAAACCAAAAGATATTATAGGTTTAATGACTGATTACTTTAAAATGAAATCAAAGCTGCGTCCTGTAAAGAATTTACCTATTGTTTTATCGGATAAAAATAATGAGTCTTTAGAGAGTGTGACATGGTTTGGGCACTCTGCTTCCCTTTTGAAAATAGAAGGTAAAAAATTGTTATTAGACCCGATGTTTGGAGATGCCTCTTCCCCATTTCCTTTGTTTACTAGTAAACGTTATAGTGGTGCTTTTTCTTTAGAACGTGAAGACCTTCAAGAAATTGATGCGATTATCATTTCTCATAATCACTATGACCATTTAAATCACAAAAGTATTATGCAGTTGAAAGATCGTGTAAAGCACTTTTATGTTCCAACTGGAGTTGCGCAATATTTAATTAAATGGGGTGTTTCACCTAGCAAAATTAGTGAACATAATTGGTGGGAAGAAATTGCGTTTGATAATATAAAGTTAGTTTGTGCACCTGCAAGGCATTTCTCAGGACGAAGTATGACAGATAGAGATTGTTCTTTATGGTGTTCATGGCTTATTCTTGGTCAAGAGACTAAAGTTTTCTTTAGTGGTGATAGCGGTTATGCTCCTCACTTTAAGGAAATTGGTGATAAATATGGTCCATTCGATCTTACGTTAATGGAATGCGGGCAATATGATCCGAGGTGGTCTGCTATTCATATGTTACCAGAAGAGACGGTACAAGCTCATATTGACGTGAAAGGAGAACTACTTCTTCCGATTCATTGGGGTGCTTTTACATTAGCATTACACGAATGGAGTGATCCTATTGAGCGTGTGACAAAAGAAGCAAAGCGTTTAGGAGTTACTACTGCAACACCGCAAATTGGTGAAGATATTCCGTTAAAATCTACAGATTATCCTTCATCAACTTGGTGGAGAAAAGTTTAATTATAAATAAAAAAAGAGCGCACCTTTCTATAAGTGATTCGCTCTTTTTTCTGTATTTAAGTTTATTTCATTTGTTCAAACATTGATTGTACATATTTATCATTAGGTGTTGCAAATAATGTAGGAGTGCCAGAGGTAGAACGACGAGACGTTACAGCAAAAACATAACCAAGGTCCTCCACTTGCCCCACCATTCATGCCACAACTCATTGTATGGAACTGTCCTGCTTAGCCAATTCTTCATTCCTATAATCTATTAATTTATGATTAGATAAAACAAAGTTGTGCTCTAATATTAATTCATTATGGAGTATTTCAGATAAAAATTTAGGTATCATCTCTCCTACGCCGTAATTATAGTCACTTAGAATCCAACAAATCTCTTTCCAATCTAAAATTCCTTCTGATACTTTTTGGGGAGTTTGATATGTAAATTCATTAAGTAGCTCTACTAGATAAATATACATACCGCCAGAATATGAAGAATCCTCCCACTTAATAATACCTTTAAACTGAATTTGTTCATGCGTAACTTCTATATTAGTCTCTTCTTTTATTTCACGAATCGCATTTTCTAAAGGTGTTTCTCCCTTTTCTATTTTTCCACCTACCCCGTTCCATAATCCTTTTACAGGGTCATATTCTCTATTTAACATAAGTATCTCTTCATTTCTCTTTATAAAACATAAAGTGTGCTTGTACATAATGTGATTCCTTCCCTTGTTATTAATAAGCTCTTACTGGAGATATAAGATGTACTGCTGCAGATGGTGTCCCTGCTTCAATTAATATCGGTCTCATAGAACCGCTGAAGCTTAACGTAACCGTTTCTTCTTTTATCGCCCTTAAAGCATCTATCATAAATCGTCCATCGAAAGATATATTTAATTGTTTTTCACCTTGAATCGCATCTATCTGTTGTGTCTCGGATATTTTTCCAATCTGAGAAGCGTTAGAAGAAATTTTAATTGTGGATTCGTTTATGATTTCTAAGTTGACATTGTTATTTGCCCATTCACTTGCTAATAAGCTTGATCGATCTACACCTTGTAAAATCTTTTTTCTATCTATGTTAATGACTGTTTGAAAGTCATTTGGAATTAAACTAGATATACTAGGATATTTTCCTTCAATTAGTCTTGAATATAATGTAGTTGTACCGAATGTAAAAATAATGTGACTTTCTGAAAGATAGATATATACGAATTCTGAATTACTACTCATTAACTTTAGAAGTTCACTAATAGTTGCACTTGGTACGATACAACTTGCTTTCACATCTGTAGAAATTATCGTTTCGCGTATAGCAAGTCTATGTGAATCAGTTGCTACACAAATTAATTTATTATGATCTAACTCTATATGAACACCGGTAAGAACAGGTCTAGATTCATTTTTAGCTACTGCAAAGGCTGTTTGTTTAAACACTTCAATCAATTGTTCCGTTTCTACTTGTACTTTTGCATGATCGTCTATAAGTGGTACAT
Organism: Bacillus sp. BB081; assembly: GCF_008368895.1. NCBI lineage: Bacteria > Bacillati > Bacillota > Bacilli > Caryophanales > Bacillaceae > Bacillus > Bacillus sp. BB081. The sequence continues at coordinate 19,879 of NZ_QOZX01000084.1, read as the reverse complement.
TCGGAAACTCATACGTTGGAAGTCCATTTAAGTTTAATGTGATTTCTTCTGACTGTATCGCAATGATTTGCTCATCCTTACTTTTAATTGTTACATTGCTTGGCATTTTCTTTATAATTTCAATAAAATATTTTGCAGGTACAACTATAGTTCCTGCTTTTACTATAGTTGTAATTTGGTCGTCTTCGTTGGAACTAGGGATGAATTTTTCGATGAAAATATTTGAATTACTTGCGATTAAAGTAATTCCAGATTGATCTGCAATTATTTTTATACCGGATAGTATAGGGATTATAGCTTTGGTAGATATAGCTTTACTTACTTCTGAAAGTGCTTGAGTGAAATGTTTATGATTAACGATAAACTCCATTTTTTCCCCGCCTTACATGAAATGATAATTTTATGAAGATTGATGAGCGATTGTTCCGTTAAAAAAGTAAGGTACAGTTTCTTTACTTTGTACTATATTTAGTAAATGTTCTGGTATACGTAAATGCGGTGCTGCTCTATGTAATTCCATCCAAGTAATCTCTTCGATTTCTTTTGGCCTTGATATATTTGTCTCTCCGCCAATTATTTCACCTAAAAAATTAAAGAAAATTGCATGATGACCTCTCTCTTCGAAAAAAGCTTCGCTGATAGAACAAATACCGTTTACAGTTATATGTAGCCCGGTTTCTTCTTTCACTTCCCGAGTCACTGCCTCTTCTAACGTTTCTCCCAATTTAACTGCGCCACCTGGTAGCGTGTAATAAGAACCATTCTTTCCTTTGTTTTTTACCATTAAGATCTTTTCATTTGTTTTATCGTATAAAAGTGCATATGTAACATTTACTTTTTTCATACGTACCTCCTCTGTTTTTACTAAAAGGAATTTTCTGTCTATTTATCATTCTATCATTAACTTGTTTTAATAGTAAGTTCCCGAAGTATTAGAATAAAAATTGATTAAATTAATACTAAATGAAAATGCAAGAATAACTCCTCAATTAGTAAAAACCCCGCTCCTATTTTGAGACGAGGTTAAACTTATATAACAAACGGATTCCAAATTAACGTTTCTTTAGATCAATTTTAAAAGTATACAGATGAGACCCGTATTTTTTGTTAATAGCCAAAGATTTTTTACTTCCCAATTTCACAAAGTAGTTTTATCTCTTTGATTTGTTCTATATGACGCTGTTCATGCAAATAGATCAGTTCTATCCACTGATCAAGAAGTAATTCTCCAAGAGCTGGATGCATCACTGATTTTTTTGCCAATTTAGATTCATCTTCTATTGTACTCAGAAAACGCATCAATTCTTTTCTAGAGTCGTTTAACAAATCAACCATTTGCTGCACTTCAAATGGTTCTAAACTTGGTTCAATCATTCCTGGAGCTATAAATTTTAACGATCTATCTTGTAATATAGAGCGGATTTCTCGACGCTCTTTTAGGGTACTATCAATCTTTTTTAAGCCAGATGAAATAACCTTTATGACCACTTTATCCAATAAAACTAAGTGATGACATACTTGTGCTATACTCCATTTATTCTTGTCTGGCTTACTATTGAATTGAGCATCATCCAATATCATAATTTCCTCGAATAGATGTTTTCTCGTTTCATCAAACCTATCATTTACAAATGAATTCATAACATTTCCCCCTTCATCTGAATGCATATATTTAGATGCCTATTTTAGGTATATTCGCTATAAATAATTAATTTCACTTCGATCTTTTTTTTGCTTTAGAAGTGCCTCTAAATATGAATTCACTCAAGATTCTCCTTTAAATGCATAATCCAAAAGGATAAATTTGTATTCAAAATACTAACGTTAATTCTATATACACTTTATAAACGTTTTTCTAAATAGTAATGATTATGTCCTTTCGGATGATCTTCACTTACTCCAATTACTTTATATCCATGCTTTTTATAAAAATCAGGAGCTTGAAAGCTAAAAGTATCTAAATTGATTAGCCTACACTCATTTTCAATTGCAAATTCTTCAATAAGTTTTATTAACTTGCTTCCGTAGCTTTCGTGTCTATACTCTTCAGAAACCCAAAGGAAATCGACATGTACGTGGTGCCAAAATGTAATTGCAGTTATTCCGCCTACAATTTCTTCCTTTTCATTTCTCACTATAAAACTAATTTTTTCTGAAGGCTTTTTCTCTTCATCCGAAATATGTTTTTGGTTATATTCAATTACTTTTTCTCTTATGTAATCACTATCTTCCTGGACCCATTGTTTTACTATTTTCATTTTAATTATCACGCTCCTTTTAAAGTATCTATTCAATTTAATAATCGTAATATCCTGTCTAACTTAATAGTCGTAGAACACTGTTTCATTTCACTAAAATAAAAAAAGCCGTACTACATTTTATCTGTAGTACGGCTTTTTACGGCGTTTGATTCTTTTTAATCCCAGTTTCAACATATTAGTACAATAATTCAATTGTATTACTACGGATAAGAATGAACACTCCTAAACCAATTAGAACGATTGGAACGATAATATGACAATTTCTCTCAAGTACTTTAGCTAAAATAGGAGCTCTTATCAATTTGTAGCTAATAAAACACCATATTGCTATCATGCAAAAAAAGATAATTAATGTAACAATATTTGTTTTAAGATTTTGACTAGCGAACATCGGTATATAAATTGAAATATTATCAGCTCCATTAGCTAATGTAATCGAAGCTACTTTAAATAATGAACTAGAAGCGTTATCAATGACTTCATTACCTTTATAAGAATGAAGTGACAATAGTCCTTTCACTCCCATATAAATTGGCACGAATCCTAATAACCCAATCCAAGATATAGGAATGAAAAAAGAGCTTAAAGAACCAATGATGCTCAGAAAAATAATTAAACTAAATCCTAAATATTGTCCAATAACAATATAAAGTTCTTTCACCTTAGTTTTTTCTCGGACATTTCTACCTTCTTTCTTAATTACTTCTGTCCTTACTTGTGAAAATAAAACAAGAAGTATAAAAATGTCATCAATATTTGTTGAAGTGAATGCGATAAAAGAGGAAATTATGGTTGTAACCAATATAAGTCAACTACCTTTATAATAAAATAATGGTATATAAATGAATTACATGTCTAATAACAAAGGTGGTTAATGTTGTTTTATAACATGATTTCAGTACCTTTATAAAACAATATGAATATTTTACTAATCTGCTACTTAGTTCGTTGAGAAATAAATCACTTTATTACTTTTCAAATCATTTCATTTTGAATTAAGTAACTCTTTTCTTCCTACACATTTATTAAAAAGGGGAAATCAAATATTTTGTAATATAAAAAGAGCCCTTTATTAGGACTCTTTTCCAGAATTAAGCTACTTTCCGATATAAATGTTGTGTTTCTTTTTTATTTTCTGCTTTTGGTGGACGAATTAATATTGAAATAACGAAAGAGATAACAGATAGCACACCAATTATAATAAAGGTTGGTTGAAATCCACCAAGTAGTGCTCCGATGAATGCTCCTGCAAGCGCACCAAATCCGAAACCTTGGTAAACAATTCCGTAATTTGTACTATGATTTTTCAAGCCGAAGAAATCTCCGACAATGGCCGGGAATATTGTAATGTTACCACCAAAGCAAAAGGCAACACTTGCTACACAAGCGAAATAAATCCCGTAATTTAGTGGAATGAAACTTAAAGTAAAGACTGACAATCCAATAATAATAAACGTTGCAGAGACAATTTTCATTCGGCCAATTTTATCTGATAACGTTCCGAGAACGATTCTACCTACCGTATTAAAAATTGCAATCATTGCAACGGCGTTAGCAGCGGTTGCCGTGCTAAGTCCAACGAGCTGTACCCCAATATCTTTTACCATACCGATTAAATATAGACCGCCCATACACGATGTAAATAACATAAAAAACAAGAGATATACTTGTTTCGTTCGCATCATTTCACGAGGCGTATAGTCATTGTGTAATGATTCAGTTACAGTGTTACTTACGATTGCTTCACGTAAGAAGAACGATCCGGTTAAAACTAAAAGCAAGACGATGATACCCCAATATAAAAATGCTTGTGATACACCAAGACTATCAATAAGACTTCCGTTTATATATCTAAAGATTAAGCTACCCATTCCATATGCAGAAACAGATATGCCAGAAATAAGTCCTTTCCGATTTGGAAACCATTTAATTAAATTAGATAGTGATGTAATATAAGCAGTTCCATCTGCATAACCAACAACGACACCAGCTAATAAATATAGTAATGGTAAGGAAGAAACTTGTGAGCTAAGTATTAACCCAAGTCCCAGAACAATCCCTGCAGTAGCGATGAGTTTACGAAGTCCTAATTTTTGCTGCAACTTTCCTGCAAATAAGGTTGAGAATGATAATGAAAAACTTGTTATGGAGAAAGTTATCGCTACGGAATTGAGGTTCCATCCAAACTTACTAACAAGGGGTTGATTAAATAAACTCCATGTATAAATTGTTCCAAGGCCAATTTGAACAATAATTGTACCTAGAACAATTAGTAACGGATTTATAGAGGTTTGTTTCATACTAACTGTCCCCTTCTTTTATCTTGACATGAATTTTCACAGTTAGTATATCCATCATAAATTGCAAGATACTGTACGGAAAATGGTAATTAAGTTCATATACACAAAAAGACACTTCATAATGAAGTGCCTTTTGCAGGTTATATCAGATATTTCTAAAGAAAGCTTTGTTAAGATAAGACATTTCCAAATGCTTATGTATATATGTTACCAAATGATTTCTGATATGTGATGGGACTTAAGACGTATTTTTCATTCATCATATAGTCGGATGAAAAATTAATATTCGATTTCATCAAAATCCTTCGGCTGCGGTACCGTTTGCATATTAGCTGCATCTTTAGGATCGCTATAAATCGCATTTTGCTCTGTATTTACATCTTTTATATTTTGTTTTTTATTTTTATTCATTTTATCTTTCATTTTTTCACTCCTTTTCATTATAGGAGTAATTATGCCCTATTACCGTTACGAAATGTATCAGCGACTAAATTGCTAAATTCACGTAAATAATATAAATAATTATCACCGCCGTAGTTATATCTTTTATTATACATTTTTGCAACAACTACATTATATTCAGGTATTACTAAAATAGTCGGTCCAGTAATCCCTAATATTTGATACGACCCTTTTGGAACACGTTCACCAAGTTCGCTTAATTGTGCAGGCTCATTTTGGATGAACCAAAACAATCCATTTTGTGGTAGCTCTTTGTTTATAAATGTTGGACTCTGCAAACTCGTAGCGATTTTTATAACTTCTTTTGGAACAATTTGTTTATCATCTATCATACCTTGATTTAAATGAAGATTGCCCCAATAAGCAAATTCTCTAGCTGAGACAAACAGATTTTTTTCAGTACCATCATCTACTGTACCAATTTCACTAATCGCGTCTTCACTTGGCTTATTAACAACTTTAACTAAATTCTCATCTTGCTGAATTCTCCAACCTGTTTCTTGAAAATTAGCAGGTGTAAACACACGCTCTTTTAATAATTCAGGAAAACTTTTACTATAGAGCTGATAAATAAGACGTGTTATCATTCTTACATTTATATCTCTATACGCCCATGCCTGCCCAGGTTCAAATTCACGAAAAATTGTTCCGTCATTCGTTTCTCCTAAACCGTGTGAATGAGTTACTAAATGTCTTATCGTTGTTTTATCAAGTAATACAGAATCAAAGTCTTTAAAATACTTTATCGCTTCATCATCAATAGAGTTTATTTTCCCCTCGTAAATCGCAAATGCTACCATTAAACCTAAATAACTTTTTCTCGCAGAAGCAACGTTGAATTGTGAAGATGCTGTTACTGTTTTACTTGTAGATGTATTTGAATGATAGCCATTATAATGCTCTAGTACAATTTTATTATCCTTTATAATGCACAGTGCTGTTGCAGAACTATGATTATTTTCTTTTATATTTTCTACCCAAGAAATTAACTTATCGTATGTATACAAATAAATCCCCCTTAATACGCATAAAAATTACAGCTTGAAAGAAAAGTGCAAAATAGTATTCACACCTTTCTTTCAAGCAAAATAGCTTTGATGTTTTATACTTAAATGATCCACCAGTTCCAGCAATTAAAGCAACCGAAACATCCAGCACAACCTACACATCCGCCGCAACGACCTGCACAACCACCGCATCTACCGCCACATCCGCCACAGCGTCCACCACAACCTCCGCATCCGCCGCAACGACGCGCGTCATCTTGAATGTAATAGTATGGATATTGATTTTGTTGCAGTTGATCCCAATACACAACATTACCAGATTGATAATCATTAAGGTTTAATGATTGTAGTTCTTGTTGAAACTGATTCATTACGAAACCCTCCATTTATAAATATAAATTCCGTCCAAATATGAAAAGTAATATATTTTTGCAAACAAAGTAGAAATAAGGCTATAGACTAAATGCGTACATCAACAAAATATGAACTTACACTAGGTGATGTACCTTGTTTTTTAGCCTATTTTCTTACTTTCCTTTTGGCAAACGGATTTACTATTGATAGAGGCATTTAAAAATTGCTAATCCAACAGTTTAGTAGTTCATCGCTTAATTTTCTTTCTAGTAACTCTTTAACTGAAGGCGCTGGCATGATTTTATACGTATGTAAAGCTTCTTGATTATAATCTATCCAGTGAAACGCTAAATGAGATTCTTTAGATTTTGGTCTTAAATCAATATGTAACTCTTGCGAATCTACTTCAAAAATGTGATTGATTTCATAATGAAGAACTTCTCGGTCTTCCCATTGGTTTTCTATGACTCCTAAAAATTGTTTTATACTACAGTTTACTCCGAGTTCTTCTCGTAGTTCTCTTATTAATGCATTCTCAGCTGATTCGCCAATTTCAACATGACCACCCGGCAAAAAATAATGATGGCCAATATATTCAGCCACTAACAATTTATTATCCTTTAACATAACAGCTCGTACAATATGATGGAATTTATTTTTCAATTGTTAATCCTCCCAGTCATTCACTTTATATTTGATTAAAATAGTCATTTAATAAAGGGATAATATAAATCATAGGTGTTTCATACGGGTGAATTTCGTTAATAACTTTAAGTGCATCCTTTACAAGGTCCCGTTTACACTTTATTTCAATTTTACATTCTTGCCCTTCGCATATTTGACCTATTTCCCCATTAAAAGGTGATGCATCGTCTAATGGTCTCCAGTATCCTTTCACGGAACTATAGGAAAGACAATGATCATATTTCCCCGTTTTACAAGCTCCAATTCTATTTAGTTCATTCCGTAATATTTCAATGTATTCTTCGGGAATAAACACTTCGATTTTCAATTTTGAAAATTGCATCTTTCATTTCACACCTTTACTTCATAATGGTTAAACGAATAAACGATATACTTGCTCGCCATCATAATCATGTCCCAATGGTTGAAAACCGTAACGTTCATATAGTTTCTTTGCAGAGATATTATCTTTATGTACTGTTAATCTAATTTCTTTACACGCCTTACATGTATTTTTTATTAAGTAAATACTTTCTTGTAATGCTGCTTTACCATAACCATTACCTTGCTGCTTTTGATCAATAATAAATCCATTGATCCAATACATATCAGTTGTTTCTCTTATAACAGCATGCATAATAAAACCAACCATTAGATTGCCATCGTATATTGCAAATGGTATGTACTCGACATTGTCACCATCTGGTTTTATATATACTTTAGCTAGTGAAACTGCTACAGATGGAACAAATTTCGTTTGATTTTCTTTAACTTGTAGCTTTAAGGCATCTTCCCAATTCTCTCTCGTAACAACCTTTAACTGGACATTCAATATTGTAAGCTCCTTTATAAAGAGAATGTATGTATATATTCAACGTAGTGAAATAAATCCCTGTTTCGGCAGCGACTTATAGCATAGTTTTAATAAAGTCTTGAATAAATTTTTCTTCATCTATTTCTAAAGCTATACAGGCTCCTTCTGATATAGAACTAGGTCGAAAATCAGCAAATGTTTGTCCTTTCGTACCTCCATATGTATCTACATTCACTGTACGATTTGCAAATTCAAAAAAACTTGGATTTACTAATCCACTTATAGCAACCACATCATGAAGCAATGGCCCTTCGATAGATGGATTAAGTTTTTGGTATGCAGAAAAATAGTAATCATACATTGGTTTCATTATCGTATAGAATGGATTCTTTGAATTAGCTTGAATATAGTCAAACACATTTGGTGTTAACACAGCTTTGTTTGTTACATTTAAAGGAAATACAAATAAATTATTTGCTTGCTGAAAAACAATTTTACTTGCAATAGGATCCCCATACACATTTGCCTCTGCTAATGGCGTAACGTTTCCTACTTCTAAAAAGACACCACCCATGAAATATATTCCTTTTACATTTAGCATTAAATCATTCCATAAATTAAAAGCAATCGCTAACGAGGTAGATCTTCCTACATCGACAATTGTTAAATCCTTTGCGTACTTTACAAGAATCGAGGCAATACTACCAAAATTGTATATCGGGATAGACAATACACTTTCTGGCACATGAATAGGCCCTAATCCTTCTGGTCCATGAATTTCAGGATAATATGTTGTAATTTCTTCTGTAAGTGGTTTTGTTGCACCGCTAATCACAGGAATGTCTTGTCTATTTGCTAAATGTAAAATATACGCTGCATTATGCGCAGCATGTATATGTTCAACATTTCCATATCCAGTTACAATACCGACAATTTCAATTTCAGGATGCAGTAAACCATACATAATAGCAAACGAGTCATCAATACCTGGGTCTCCGAAAAATAATACTTTTTCCAAGAAATACCCTCCCCTCATGAAAAATTGAGTCATTAATAACTATGTATATGAAAAAAGCAAGTATATCTATGCAAATTTTAGAACGGATAATGTTTTACAAAATATTAAAAAGGAACTAGCGTATGCTAATTCCTTTCTTAAGTAACCATTCTCAAATTTAATTAATTATCGTATCCTTCATAAATTGCATCATTTATTTGATTTTGTGTTTTTTTATCATCAGGTACAGGCTTCCACCAATTTCCCGTAATAAATAGCATAGTTAATAAATTATAACTATCACTAAAGTAGCTTTCTTTCTTATTCTTCATCCAATCCCATCCACTATTTACCCACTTTTGATTATCGCTTTTCGTTGTACTTGCAGCAATAAACGGTGACACAAATACAGCAGTTGGATAACTACCTATATTTGATCCATTTAATTGATAACCATCCACAATTTTAGAAGGATTTCCATTCGTCTTATTTTGAATCCATGAAGAGACTTTGTCAGAGATAACTTTACTTCTTTTCTCTCCATACATCGCATAGTCCATTACAATCCTTAATGGTACCCGACTAGCATTGTAATAATATGCATTTGTATACTGTGACTCATTTAAGAAATCTTTAGGTGCTGGTTGTGGTGGGTTTTTCACAACAAAATCTGAAATGAGCCCCGTATTTGGAGAGTATTTATTGCTAAATTGTGTATAAACATCGTACAAGTTATTAATAACAGTAAGCCAAGTTTTATCACCTGTAAATTCATAAAATGCTCTAAGGTGTGACATCATCCAATCTGATGGCCTTGTATTAAGTGAACTTTTAGAATCCCAATCTCCTAAATTTAGTCGGTTATTATTTGTAACATTACTAGCTTTAATACCTTTTGTAATCATGTCTTGTGCTTCTTTCAAATAATTAACCGATCCATTTGATCCCCACTGCTTATGAGCAAGAAGAAGGGAATACGCAATATCTAAATCTCCATCAGTGGCAGAATCAAAATATCCCTGTGCTTTTTTACTATCTGCTACAACCCACCCCATTAAATTAGGATTTTGAGAGCTTTTAAAAGCCCTTGCTGTTTTAAATAAACCATCATAGATTTTTTGGGCATTCGAATCATAACCAGCCATTAATACAGTAATTACCATCCCATATCCTTGACCTTCTGAAGTTCCAAGTGGCTTAAACCCATCAGCATCACCGGTAATTTCTCCTTTTACATAATAACCACCAGGTAAAGAAGATAAATCATTTTTTAAATATTTCTTTTTCCAATTATCGTAGTAATTTATCACAGAAGCATTTAAGCTTTCCTGTGTAACATGATTAGGTTTTATAACACCTGCATAATTAACTTGCTGGGGAAATGGTTTCATTTCTTTTGCGGTCGCTACTTGTTGATTAATTACGGGGATAGAATTTTGTACTGAATTGTCCGTTACATTTGCTGCAAAACTAGAATTAGAAAAACTAGCTAGCCCGATTCCTATAATAGAAATACATGTAAAAACTTTTCTTTTTCCATTCATTATGTTGTCATCTCCTTTTAAAATGCTTACTACATAAAATGTAACATACAATATTTAACTGAAATACAAAATATTATATTTATCAACATAAGAAAGAAACTATATAAAAAAGTATCATAAAATTATTATTGAATTACATTATACTGATTGATTATTTGCTAGATTCCTGTGTTTTTCTTTTCTTAATACTGGTATATGAACAATCACAATTCCAAGTATAGTAATCCCTCCGCCAATGATTGAAACAACAGATGGAACTTCTCCTAACCATATCCAAGCAACGAAACACGCAGTTACTGGCGTCAAATATAGAGAACTTGTTGCCTCAGCAGCACCAGAATGAGATATGATATATGCCAATGCGATATATGGGAGTACTGTTGGAAATAAACCTAAATATATAACACTCATATTCACTTCAAGAGGAGCTGCTAGTATTTCTGTATACACTCCCGGTAAGAAAATAAGCATACATACAGTGCTAGATAAAATTGTATATATGGTAAATGGCAAGAAACCATACTTTTTCAAGTAAGAAGTTTGGAAAACAAAAAATAAGCTTTCTGAAATCGCTGCTAATAATATAAATAATCCTCCACTATTCAATTGAATAGCATCTCCTTGACTAAATGATATGAAAGCAATTCCTATAAAACTAATTACACCACCGATCCAACCATTTAATTTCATTTTTTCATTCAAAAAAACAGATGCAAAAATAGCCGTTACTATAGGTGTGACTGAAACAATTAAACTTGCAGATCCAGCATTTATTGTTTTTTCACCGTAGTTTAATGCAATGTGATAAAAAGTAAATCCTAAAGCACCAAATATAAAAATTGCTGGGATATCCTTTAAATCCGGCAGTCGTAACTTGTATATAAAAGAAAACAACAGAAGAATAAATGAAGCGATTAATAAACGTAGTAAAGTAAGGTGCTCAGGTGTATAAGATTCGAGCCCCATACGAATTGCTGGAAAGGCAGTCCCCCATATTAAAATCGTAAAAGCATGAGCACAAATAATCCGAAAGTCCCATTTTTTATAATTCATGTTTTTTCTCCCCCTTCAAACCAACCACTTTATAATTACCAATTATTTCTTTTCATCATATTTAATAGTTGTTACAATGTCTTCAACCAGTTATTTATCGTAAAAACCAACCACTTGGCATTTATAAAGTGAACGAGGGAGTTTTTTTATGACAACTAATAAAAAACTGCCTAAGTATCGGCAGATAGTAGACTATATGAAAGAAAAAATTGAAAACGGAGAATGGCCTATTGGAAGTAAGATTCCTAGTCAACGGCAGTTAGCCAAATTATTTCATGTAAATCGAAGTACTGTAATAACTGCGCTAGATGAACTTATGGCAGATGGATTGATTCAAGGGAAAATTGGAGCAGGAACAATTGTAACAAATAATACATGGTCATTATTAGCGACGAATCCCCCGCCTGATTGGAGTGAATATGTAAAAGCTGGTATTCACAAACCTAGCAAGTTAATGGTAAGAGAAATCAATGAAGCAGAAGCAAATAAAGAACTTATCCATCTTAGTAAAGGTGAACTTGCGCCTCAACTTTTCCCGCTAGAAACTATGCAGTCCATTTTGAAAAGCGTAAGTGACGAAATAGATTATTTTGGATACGAAGAACAAAAAGGTTTTTTGCCGTTACGTGAAGCAATTAGTAAATACGTAAAATCATTCGGAATACATACTTCAGCCAGTTCTATATTAATCGTCTCTGGTGCATTACAAGCACTCCAATTAATATCAATTGGTCTTTTGCATAGAGAATCAACCGTTTTACTAGAACAACCTTCTTACTTATATTCACTTCATGTATTTCAATCAGCAAATATAAATCTATCTGGTATATCTATGGATCATCACGGTATTTTACCTAACGAATTATTAAAACGCATTAAATACAGTCAAAAGAAAAACATTTTATATTCTATCCCTAGTTTTCAAAACCCAACAGGGGCATTAATGTCTCAAGAACGAAGAAAAGAAATAATAAAAATATGTGAAAAGGAACAGTTACCTATAATTGAAGATGATATTTACCGAGAGTTATGGATTGATGAACCACCTCCAGCTCCTTTAAAGTCGATAGATAAACACGGACATGTATTATATGTTGGTAGTCTTTCTAAAACACTTAGCCCAGGACTTAGAATTGGATGGATCATTGGACCCGAACCAGTCATTGATAGATTGTCAGATATAAAAATGCAAACAGACTATGGATCGAGCTCTTTATCTCAAAGAGTTGCTGCTGAATGGATAAATAAAGGTTTTTATGAAGAACATGTTGCAAACGTAAGAATTCAATTAAAAGAACGAAGACAATTCATGATACGAGCTTTAAATAAGTACTGCGCAGATGTTGCATCGTGGGATATTCCTAGTGGTGGATTATTTATATGGCTAAAGATTGTACCTAGCATTCCGATGAAGAAATTATTTTCAGAGGCGCTATCAAAAGGAATTCTTTTAAACCCAGGACGTATATATGAAGAAGAATCAGATCGGTACATTCGTTTATCATATGGATATGCTTCTCCAGAGCAAATGACTAGCGGAATTAAATTGTTGAGTGAATTAATCCGTAAACTGATGGCATAACAAAAACTCCTCTATAAATAAAAGAGGAGTTTTTGTATATCATATTTACCACAATCTCATTTCCTGTCCCAATAAAATAAGTTCGTCATAAGGATCTCCGTCAATATTTAATACTTGAGCAAAAGCAGGTTCTGTTTTTAAACCGTTCTCTTTTAAGCGAAGAATTTCTTCCCTTATATGGGGATGCTGTATTAATAGCATGTGCTCTACTATCATATGTCTATATGCATTTTGGTTACGTACTGGCTTAGGCTGAGCAAATAATTCAAATTTAAAACCTTCAAATTCAAAATTTACCTTTATCGATTCTGTAGTTTTAATTTTTTTCTTTTTTATTTTGAATCCTTTATAAGAACCGTATAAAGATCTCATTTCCTGTTCAAAAACATCAAAGTTATGTACTTCCATTACTATATCTAAGTCAGATTGAAGAGTATCAATTCTAATAGGAATTGTCCCGCAAAGAACTGGACTATACAAAGTTAAATCCTCCATAATGTTAAGTTTATTCAAAACATCATACACTTTTTGTTGCTTCTCATTCCCAGATTGTAAATATGTAATAGATGTAAACATGGGAGTCTCTCCTTCATTTCACGTAATACGTGACTCACTAAATTCAAGAAAAATTTGTCCGTTTAAATTTGTTCTAGGAGTACCTTCATTTCAGTATATTAAGGTGAATAAACAATATGTTTCAACTTTTCTCCTATACTGCAATACTATAAAAATAAAAAAGGAGGAATTATTATGAGCATTTTCAATATTCTTTTAACCATCCACATATTATTTGGAACGATATGTTTAATAACCGGTATTGTAGCGATGGTTGCTCAAAAGAAGAAAGGAAAACATACGGAATGGGGTGAAATATACCATGCATCCTATGTTGTGATCACCGTTACTGCAATTATATTATCCATTATAAACTGGGATAAAATCGCATATTTATTTTATGTAGCGATTTTATCTTATTCATTTGCGTTATATGGATACCTCGCACGAAAAAAACGTTGGAAAAATTGGCTCCATCACCATATTAGAGGTATGTTAGGTTCTTATATTGGTGCCGTTACCGCACTTTTAGTAAACGTCGGTATTCATATTCCCATAATTAATTTATTGCCGCCTATATGGTTTTGGTTTTTACCTACATTAATCGGTATTCCTATCGTAGCCAGTGTATCAAAAAAATATAAAAAGCGTAGTTAAATTTCATTACAATTTCGTTACTTTCTGATGGTAATTACAAAACATCATACTCAATGTAATATTTTATTAACAAATTCAAATTCATATTGCTTTAAGTTCGTCACTTAGAGCTAAATAAAAAGAATCCAATAAAAATATTGGATTCTTTTTCGGATTTCATTTTAATATCGGCTCTATGTATTCAATGACGTTACCATCTGGATGTCGAACTATCATTTTCATGCTTGTAGGTACTTATATTGGTTCAAAAATTATTACACCGTTATAGTTGAAGATTAGTTTTTTTACTTTTTGGAGATCATCAATCACGATCGTTGCAGCAACTTGATTCTTAATTGTTTCATTTAATCGAAAACATTTATAAACTATTACGTTAAGAATAGTATCTTTTAATCAAGACTTTAATAAAGAGTGTAAACGATCTGGGTAATTAGTAAACATCCCGTCAACTCCCCATAAAATTAACTTTTTCATATCTGTTTGATTATCTACAGTAAATGGATGAACTTCTAATCCGTGTCTCTGTATTCTCTTTACATAAGCTGAATCAATATATTTATAGTTCATCCCAAGACCGATACAGTATGTTTTATAATTTTTAATCTCTAATTCAGTTAATTGAGCTGTCTTTTTGTAAGGTAGTAATTGTACTAGAGGTATATTAACATCTAAACTATGAATCTTTTGCAGACTTGCTTCACTAAATGATTGAATAATAACTTTATCACTTATTTCGTAGTGCTTTATAATTTCTAATAGCTTTTCTTCCATACCAGGATATTCATCTGGCGATTTTGTTTCAATGTAATAATTAGCATTATGCTCAAACGTTTCAATAATTTCTTCTAGTGTTGGAACTTTAGCATCTTCAAATTCTTTCTTCGCTAAACTTGGATGCTTTTCATTAAAAAAAGAACCTGCATTAAGTTGCTTTATTTCTTCTAATGTATGTTCCTTAACTAGCCCCGTACCATTTGTAGTGCGGTTTACTGTTTCATCATGCATAGCTACTAAATGTCCGTCTTTTGTCATTTGGAGATCAATTTCTATATAATCTCCTTTTAATTGTTGTCCTAATTTATACGCTGATATTGTATGTTCCGGCGCATACGCAGAAGCGCCTCTATGTGCGATATTTTTTATATGATTTGATTGATTAATAGCTTTCGTGTACTTAAGTTCATTTACTTTATGAAAAGCAAAAGTGACTATTACTATAAAGGTGAAAATGATTGTAACGATATATATTTTTTTCATAATGATGTTTTAACTCCTACATGAAAGCAATTTGACTTGGATGATTTATTCTATTAAATGTCGATTTTCAAAAACAGTCATTTGTCCTACAGATTGAAAACCAGTCTTTTTATAAATATTAATGCCATCAGGTGAAGCTTGTAATACGCATTGAGCAACTTTCAATTCTTTCGCTTCTTGCAGCAAGTAATTAAACATAGTGGAGCCACATCCTTGCCCTCTCATTTCTTCTTTAGTTGCTATATCATAAATACCAATACTATCTTTTGTACATACTAATGAACCAACAGATACGACTTCATTTTTAAAAATCCCTAAATATAGTTTCATATTCTCACTATTCCATAAATCGAAAGAAGCAGTTTCATTGTAGAATGCTTGTACATGTGTACCTTCCTCTGAAGTGCCAAATAGATTAGCTAACGTTTCCCCAAAATTTTTAATTTGTCCTGACGAAGATGCTTTTTGTATCGTAAAACCTTCTGGCATGTTTATTGTTGGATGAATTGTTTTTAAGTCTGCTATCATCGCGATATTTTGTTCTGCTTCTTTTAAGCCAAGTTTTATTAATTCGCTTTTTATAGTCTGCTCGTGCCTATCATCCCAAAACCAAACACTCATTGGAAATTTCTTTTGATTAAAGCATTCTACCTCCTTATATAATTTCTCGATCCCTTCCGTTACATTACTATTAAGTAGCGTAATGATATTAAATGTATCTGCTGGTAAACCACAGTCGACAGCAATGTAATCCTTCGTTTCTTTTACATCCATTCCATGTACTTGACGCGCAATATATGAGATTTTATATATAAAATTATCTATTAATAACTGTTTATAATTCATTCCTTTTTCTCCGTTCATAAAAATTTGCATTCGAATCCTTCAGTATTAAATATAACATATAAGAAATGTACCAATTTCTATAAAAATATCTCTATACATCACTCTTTTTGCCCTAAAAGAATTTAAAATGATATAACGTTGTCGGAATGAAAAAAGTGGTATATAATAAATAGTAACATTACTAGTAATTATTTTAGGTATTCCTAGAATAAAGGAGCGATACATATGAAAATTACTATTTATTTCGGAAGTCATGAAGATCAAGA
The DNA here is from genome assembly GCF_008368895.1 of Bacillus sp. BB081. NCBI lineage: Bacteria > Bacillati > Bacillota > Bacilli > Caryophanales > Bacillaceae > Bacillus > Bacillus sp. BB081. Next base: position 3,240 of record NZ_QOZX01000084.1, on the reverse strand, counting down.
TGTTCGTACAATGGACTGTCATTTAGATGTAGAAGATGCAGAAGAGATCGTTTCTGTATCATAATATAAATAATTGGGATGAACCCTCTTCCCTACAGCGTTTAAGGCACCTTTTATAGGTGTCTTTTTTGTTATTTTTTCATCAAAAACCCTTTACTTTAGAGCGTTTTAATAGTAAAATATAAATATACGAACAAATGTTCTTTTTACTTTAATTGTACATGAAGGGATGATTTTTACAATGGCTCAAGCAAAGCGCAGAGGAAGAAAAAAGCAAACACCTATTATTTCAAATACAGGCTTTATCGGCTCTGTCTTTATTGATACATTGGAGTTACAAAAGAAATCCTATTATTTCGCTCGTAAAAAACTTCAAATTGTTCATCACGTACTTGATGGCCTCTCTGGAGCAACAAGTTCTCTATTTAAAGAGCATAACATTTCAGCATACATGTCATGTGTGTATTTACATAAACAAAAGAAAATCGGCTTTGTTCTTTCAACGAAACCATTTGAACAAAGTGATGGTGTTGCTTACTTTATAAATTATTTAATCGAAAAAAATTTTTACGGTAATGAAGAAGTAGAATATCAAGAAGTATTTAATACAGGTTTTATCGGTGTAGTATTCGCTGATTTATGTAGTATAGATCGCTTTAATTTCGAGTTTGAAATGGGTATGTTAACGAAATTAATGAAAGATATGATTATTCCAGTTAAAGAACTCTTTTTACGCCACAATGTACCGGCCTACATCTCCACTTCTCATTTAGAGGAACAAAACAAATTAGGTTTCGTTCTATCTGTAAAACCATATGATGAACGTGCAGAAGCAGATTTATATTTTGAGGCGTATTTAAAAGAACGCGGGTTATTTATTGGTGATGAAGAAGATGATATTGATAAGATTGTTATTAGAAAAACAGCTGAATTACGATAAAAAAGCGCAGGATAATAATCCTGTGCTTTTTATAATTTATGAAACGGATTTACCAAATAAACGGTATTAGTTTTTTTGTTTTCTGTTTATACACCGTAAATTGTTCACCGTACTTATTCTGTAAGTAATAATCAGATTGCGGAATATAGTCAAAAACAAATACAAAGAATAGGCCTATAGGAATTAACAAACTATAAATTTCGTTTTATAGTATTTGCTTTTCTTAGCTTGAAAAAGGTAGCAGTATCCATGCTATAAATAATCTAAGAATCTACTAAGCACTATAATCTTTCGAATGAACCTCTAACATGAAACGATTTGATGAAACTTTAATTACTATTAAATATAAGAATCCCCCTACAATTGGAATGGTGTACGCTGGGATATAATTTAATAATAGACCGGATAGTGCCATTGCTATAGGGAGCATCATTTTACCTATACTTAATCCAATACTGAGAACCCTTCCCCTGTATTCATCGGGAATCTCATTTTGCATGAAATAAATTAAAGGAATATCAATTAGCGCTATAATAAGCCCTAAAAAGATCATAACAACACAATACGTAATAACGAATACTAAATCATTCACTTCAAAACTTTTGAATAAAACTGGAATTCCTAAAATAATCATAAAAACTGACAACATAGAACTTAGTTTTTTCAAAAGATAAAAGTAAGTAAAACGATCAGTTATCTTTTTTACTACAATTGCACCAATTATCATCCCTACTGGAAAAGTCCCTTGAATGATACCAAATTGCTTAGAACCAAGATTGAGTACTGTGTTAATAATGTATGGAAATGGAACAGTTACAGCAAAGCCTAAGAAGAAATTAAACGAAATTAAAATATGAAACGTATTCTTTAAGCTTTCCTTTTCAAGTAAGTAAGAAAACCCCTCTTTTATATCTTTAATAAAATGAACTCCTCTTTTTGAATTTTCCTCATTTATGTTGTACTCGAACAGTTTAAAATGAATAAATAGTAATGCTATCCCCGAAAGAATAAAAGAAATACCGTTTATAATTATAAAAGTCTTAATATTAAATACTGAAAAAACGATGCCACCTAACATAGGGCCGAGAATTAAAGATACAGAATCGATAATTTTACTTATAGAATTAATACTCATAAGCCTCTCTTTAGAGACGATATTTGGTTTTGCAGCCTCTAATCCTATTCCAAAAAAGGTTGTAAACACTGTCATAAGAAAGGTTGTAGTATAAATGATGAATAAGTTTAATCCATAATAGCTGCTTAATATATAAACAGCTATTAATAAGCATCCACTTAGTAAATCCATACAAATAACTAGTTTCTTTTTATCAACCTTATCAGCAATTACACCAGCAAAGGGATTTAAAACAATCATTGGAATCGTTCCTAATATGAGCGTAATCGCGAAATTTAACGCAGATCCAGTTATTTGTAAAACATATAATCCTAGCGCGAAACTATACATAGAGCTACCGAATATTGATACTGTTTTTGCAATTGAATATAAACAAATATTTCTTAGTTCTTGGTTTCTTTTTTTATTTTCTATATGTAATCGTAAACTTCCCATCACTTTTCCCCCTGCCTAATTTTGTATTACAAACAATGGGGTTAACCCCATCTTTTTCCGAAAAATGAATATGTATAAATTTCTTCTCCTTGAACAAAGAAATCCTCGTACTTTCCTCCTTGTTTTAAATAATTTGAAGTACTTTCATCGATGGATTGGAAGTGTAGATTTTGGATTTCTTTCGTTACTTTTGAAAGTGTAAAATTTTCTCGAAAGTTATTTGTAATTTGGCTATTTGAGCTGAAATTTTTAAATAAAATAAATAAACTTACTAAATAACAATCCGTTTTAAAAAGTGGATTTAATTCGCGAAGTAAAAAATCCTCATGCTCAAAACTATAATTGCTCGTACCAGAATGATCAATTACAACATCAACTGACTGATTCTGAATAGGGATATTCAAAAAATCAGCACAGATAAAGAGAATGTTTCTTTTCGGATTTCTTCTCGCTAATACATCTTTTAAAAATAAAAGTTTATTTAAATCTCGATCCACTGCAATGTATAGACAATCTTCGGGCAGTTCTTCATAAATGTTTCTCAAAAAGAATCCAAGTCCCGATCCTAAATCCAGTATTAATTTGTTATTTAAATTTAAATGTATTAGTTTCTTTTTCGCCCATTCCCCTTCCCTATGCATATTTTCCAAATACGCATTATCAGTTTCATGAATATAATCCGAAATAGTATCTTCAAGTGACGTTTGCTCATTTAATTTAAATGATTTAC
>NZ_QOZX01000083.1:0-35799 GCF_008368895.1 Bacillus sp. BB081 | reverse complement strand
GCCGATTTCTTTATAAAATAGTAAATCGACTTTTGTCTTAGGTATTGATTTAGTAATAAAAACACTTTTTAAAAGAAATAAGCTTATACTATAGACGTTGATCATTCTGGAAGTTTAAACGAAAATGACCCTCATCACTGTATATCCCAAATTCATACCCTTGCTCTTTATACAATTTAATAATTTCAGGAAGAGCTTGTAATGATAGCCTTACTATTGAAATTCTATTATAATTTTGTAATTAAAATAGATTTGAATTAAATAAAAAACCAGAAGAAATTCTATTATTTGGAGGTATCCCAATGAGCCTTTTAATTAGAGAGTTAGAAACAAATGATTTAGACAATTTCCCTGAGATTGATGACAGTTTTATAGTGAATGCTCGGTTAATTCTTTCTCTTTCAAAAGTAAATAGACGCATAGAATATACAGTAGAAGACGTTCCGAGTTATGAAAAAAGTTATTTACAAAATGATAATGAAGAACTGGCGTACAATGAATATATTAATAAGCCTAATCAAGTAATTTACATCGCACTGCTACATAACCAAATCATTGGATTCATAGTATTGAAAAAGAATTGGAATCACTATGCTTACATAGAAGATATAACGGTGGATAAAAAATATCGTACACTCGGAGTTGGTAAAAGATTAGTTGACCAAGCAAAGCAATGGGCAAAAGAAGGCAATATGCCAGGTATTATGCTTGAAACGCAAAATAATAATGTCGCAGCATGTAAATTTTATGAAAAATGTGGATTTGTAATTGGTGGGTTTGATTTTCTTGTTTATAAAGGTTTGGATATTGAAAATGATGAAGTTGCAATTTATTGGTATTTGCATTTCAAATGAGAATAGTTTATAACGTTAAAAAACTCAAAATAAAACCCCAATCTCTCCATATTAAAAATGAGAAATTGGGGTTAAGTTATTTAACAATATTTTTTATTTAAAACAAGTAACTGATTAATAACCCCGCTGATAATAAGAAGCCGAAAATCGTATTTGTCATCGCTGTTGATTTCATGGCGATGCGCATATACCCAGGATCCTTTGCCCCTTTTTGGAAACTTTGAATGGCAGAGATTGGCTTTCTCAAACCTAGGAACATAACTAATGCCCAAGGGCTTATATAACCCATCAATACAATCACAGCGATCCATAAATAAGCAATGAAAAAGGCTACAGCTAATGTTACTACTGCTCTCTCTCTCCCAAGGAGGATTACTAATGTCTTTCTTCCACCTTTAATATCTTCTTCGATATCTCGGATGTTATTCGACATGTTAATTGCACCGACTAAAATTCCAATTGGAATGGAAATCAATACACTTTCAATCGTTATCGTATTCGTTTGAATAAAGAAAGCGATGAGTACAAAACATGTCCCCATTAACAATCCAGAAACTAATTCTCCAAACGGAGTGTACGCAATTGGTAATGGACCACCTGTATATAAATAGCCAACCGCCATTCCAATTAAACCAATGACGACTAACCACCAGCTGCTATTCATACAAATATAAACTCCAATAATTGCTGCTACTACATACAATAAAAGCGCAACTGTTAAAACATTTTTTGGTTTCAATCCATGACGGACAATTCCACCACCGATGCCAACAGAATCAGCGGTATCTAATCCACGTTTGAAATCATAATACTCGTTAAATAAGTTCGTTGCTATTTGCAATGCTAAACATGCAACCATCATCGCAATAAATAAAAGCCAATGAATTTCGGCAACATAAAGCGATGCTACTGTTCCTAAAATTACAGGAGAAAACGTCGCCGTTAATGTATGCGGGCGCGTCATCTTCCATATTAATTTAGCGGAACTAATTTCTTTTTCATTCCCCATAACTCTGTTCAATCTCCCTACATTTTAAGTATAAATTACTAGCAGTATCTTTCTATCTATTTCCTGCCACGCATCTATTATATCAAAAAATGAATTGGTGATAGAACTGTAATGCTCTTGCTTGCACGATAACTTTGCATCAAAATATCGTTTTTTCTAATATGGGGTACAGTTGCATGCCCATCAACTTAAGAATTTCAGAATACCCCCAAAACAAAAAAATTGTACATTTTCACCTGGATATGCTAATTTTCTCGTTTTGGGGTATTTGCTTTTCTTAGGTTGCTCGACTTGGACTAGCAATTGTACCTGCCGAACCGCCAAAAACTGCTAATAATTAAAAAAACTTTTTACATAACAATTTAATTCCTCGTAGTTTTCTACTAAGGGTTAAATTGTTCAAAGGGTATTCCATTTGAGGTTTAATCAAATTATGTTCTCAAATGAAATTTTGAGGTACACATTCACGAACACCGGAATTTTTCAATGAGTTAAATAAAGCTGCACTGATTCTTAATAGGACGTTGTTATCAGTTCCATCTTCTAAATCATAGATTACAAAGTATGCATTATCGACTGTAAAAATACATTTTCGTTCTAATTTAAATCCAGGTGGTACAGTTGGAAATTCATCACTTGGTACAATTACAGGTGTATCACCTTCATCTCTAATAAGATTGAAAGTTTGCTCGTCAATTTCGTAGATATTAACTGGATCAATTTCTACACCTTTATCTGGAATTGTAATTTCATCTTCAACTAATAAGAAAAAACGTTGGTTTCGAAAATTGAAAAGAGATCTTGCTCCAATTTCAAATGATGCCACTTTATATTCACCTCCTTTGCAACTTTTTTATCGATTTAAAGTTACCTTCATATGGTATGTCAGATAATAGATTTGGTTACGGCTTGTACTACGCAAATTACTAAATTAAGAGTTTTATCATATATGAATTATTGATAACTCCCGCTAACGAGAATTATGTAAATGAGCTGTCCAAACGGATGGCTTATTTTATTTTTGCTTAGCTTGATTTTTCCCCAAATGCTGGCGATACCCCATCGCTATCAAGCTAAGCTCATACAACGTCAATTATAGTAGAGGTTGTTTCCTTTTTCTAAAGACTACGTATAGGGAATTTAAAGATTTGCATACGAAATAAACCCTAACGGGTTTCGCTTTTTTGAATTAAGCGGCTTGATTATCAGACAGGGTACAATTGTAAACGACACCTAATATATCAAAGACCGTTTTTTTCTCATATCGATGAGATTTCCGTCCGTTTTGCTGTAGGAGGCTGAACAGGCGAAGTAAAACCTTTGATAGCTCTTGGGTGTCTTTCTGTATAGCTTGGAAAAAAAGAAGAAAATAATCTTTAATCATATATATGGCCTTATACTCACTCAATTCTTGTTTCTTTTTCATAAGAAGTAATTGCCGCATTTGAAACATGATAGAAGAACAGAGTAGAATGGCAATCAATTGTCCATACAAATGGCACTCCCATCTTTCTCGTTTTATCTTTTTACACTGATGAATTTGAAAAAATGATTTCCACGTTTTAAATAAAATTTCAATTTGCCAACGTAAAGAATACCAATCATGTACTTGTCCCATCGGGACAGTATCTGTGGGGGTGTTTGTCATATATACATTGATACCACTGAGTCGTTTACTACGAGGAGAATACTTCATTCCTTTCTTTTTTTCTCTTACAATTTGATCTTGTAATCGTTTTTGTTGTTGTTCTTTTGTTAGCCAATGAATAATCACACGAGTTGGTACTTTATCAGTCATTCCTACATAAGCTTCGGATATTTCACATGTTTGTCCTGGTTGAAGAGAGTTCATTAAGACCTCCATATCTATCTGTATATACTCTGTACCTTTCTTGATCCTTCCATCTTGAAAATAATCAGGAGTGGAATTTTTTTGATAAATACGTGTATTGGATTTAATACGAGAGATATAGTAAGCCTTTTTATCTTGTATATGTTGAAGATCCTTCAAGTGAAAATAACCCAAATCTCAGATACATAAATCATTCGCTATCACAGTTGGGACACACAGCGAACCATAAGTTCGATCATGTTGTTTACCTGGACCTGTATGAATATGTAGGAACTGTCCACTTAATAGATCATACTCAAGCTGAATCTTCACCCCCGCTGTATGGCTGCATCCTCCTGCACCTGGATAAACAGATGAAAATACATCGGGAAGTTGAAATGCAGTTGAATCTAGGATACGAATACGCTTGAAAATAGAAGTGTATGGAGAAGAGAACAGCTTAGTTGAAGATAACTTTTGATTGAGAAGTTCGGCTAACACTTGTTGTAGAAATTGCACGGCTGTGGCATTAAATCGTTGATTCAGCCCTTCAGGACTGATGAGCACTTCTGTTGATGCTTCTAAACAGCTACATAGCTGAGTTAAAGAGGTTTTAGCGACATTTTGACTAATCCATACACATAAAGCTACTAAATCTTTTTCTTGGTACTTACTGGTTCGTTGTACAAAACCAACATCTCTAGCAAGATCTCGTAAGAAATTTGGAGATAAGAAGTTTTGAATTTCTTGAGCAAATAATTGTAATTCATCAGATACAGAAATAGACATACAAAAACGCCATCCTTTCCTATGATTCTACAGAAAGGATAACGTCTTTTTAGTTTTATGGATAGTGCAAAACTTTAGCTTTAAAGCAGTACTTTATATAGCCGTTTAACAATTAATTCTGTTATTTACCTATGTTTACATGACCGTCGTTATCGGAAATAAAAAGAATCTTTCAGTAAAGATCCTTTTTATTTCATTACAATTATTTAATTTTATTTATTTAAAAAAGAATTTATTGAAACGAATCTTTAAGCTCAGTTGAATTAGAATAGAATTTTGCTTTTGATGGTTGAACACTGCAAATAAATAGTATGATAGATATCAAAAACATTACAAATGCTCCTGAAACTACAACAAATCGTATAGATATAAGCTCTGAAAAAACACCAAAGATTACAGTAACTGTAATAATTAAAAAAGCCTCAATAAACCCGTAAATACTGACAACTCTGCCCATCACATCAACAGGTATATTATTTTGATAAAATGTGTAAAAACCGGTATTAGAAAAGGCAGTAGCAAATGATAAAACAAAAGCCCCTACAGATGCTATAAAAAAGGTATTAGAAGATGTAAAAATCATATAACCTACTGCAGTTATTAAGGAACCCATACCCATAAGCCATGAGGTAGGTATTTTTTCATTAATTATTGCATTAGATAAAGAACCTACCAATACTCCTGCTCCAGCAATGCTGACTAAAATTCCATATTCACCTTCAGATAAAGAAAGTATCCTAGTTGCAAAAGCAGCTTCCAACGAATCTGTAGCTGTCATCATGACTACCATCGCACTAAATAAAAGATATATTATCATGACATATAGAAACTTACGGCTAAATCCAATAACAAGCTTCCAATCATCTATTAATAACCTAAGAGATAATTTTGTTGTATCTGATGTTTTTTCTAACTGTGCAGAGGATTCAACATTAGGCATTCCCACTGTAATTAATGCAGATAAAAATAAAGCTCCAGCATTGATATAAATAGCCATATTAGGTGTACCAATTGTAAACATCATTCCCGCTATTGCTGGTCCAGTCAAAAATGCTCCGGAATCAAGTAGGCTACGTAAAGAGTTGAAACGTTTTCTTTGTCCTATTGGTATTAACTTTGTAATATAAGTTACCGATGTTGAGTGGTACATAGAGCTCGCTATTGTAATAAGAAAGACCATAGCATATATAAGCCCTAAAGAAGAGAAGAAAGGTAATAATGCAATTAGCATAGTCTGAAAGACACCTAGTGCTATCATGAGATATTTTTTATTTGAACGATCTACAAGACTTCCTGACCAAATATTAGTAAACAATGTTGATAAAGCCCTAATAATATATAAACCAGAGACAGCAATTGCCGATTCTGTTATGTTAAGAACGATTAGGTTTAGAGCAATAAAGTAAACCCAACTTCCAACACTTGAAACACCAATACTAAACAATAAGATAGATGGATACCGCCAAGTTTCCAATGTTTTTTTTAAACTCAATTGAATTCCTCCTAAAATATAATCAGATAGAATGCAATACTTAAAACAAAATAAAAAAATCCCACCCCCAAGACTTGAAGTCTTAGGGACGAGATTTATCATCGCGGTGCCACCCTAGTTTATTAATATGTCGCCATATTAACCTTATCAGGTACGGCATTTAAAAATGCTTATACCTTAGCTCTATAACGGGAGCTCCCGTCACATCACCCCCCTCCTAAAAGGTTCCGACGTGCTGCTCTGAGGCTTGCTTCAATAAAGAAATTCTAACCTTTTTTCAGCTACCAAGGTTCTCTGTATAGAATTCACTATATTTACTCTTCTCTTCATCGCATTTATTTTTTATATAATATCACCTATTGGTATCCGTGTAAATATCTGAATTTTTTTATAATACAAAAAACCTATTAAGATATATGATTCTCATCTAACAACTAAAAAAGAAAAATACTTCAGAGCAAAAATTATTAGCAACTTTAGTACAAAGTCGTTTTTTTCGTTTTTGGGGTATATGCTTTTCTTTTTTTGATATGGCGATGGGGTCACCATATCAAAAAAGAAAATTGTGCTATAGACATATTTTTCGACCACTTCCTGTTCGTTAAGGGACTCGTTATTTTTTTACAGTTTTTTATTATGAAATTCTAAATAACTAATTATAATAGGTGAAAAAAACGATCAATAGCTGGGGTACGGAAAGGATTCGAATTTACATTCTTTCTCAATACATATTATGGATAAATAAAGTAAAATATGGGTTGGGGTTATGTCTCCTGTTGTGTTAATCCTAACAATAACTACGGGTACATAATATGCTTTCATACCTTTGACTAATTTTGTTATAGAAGGGATGGAGATTTAAATGGCTCAAATTGTTGGTATTGATAGATACCTTTGTACTGGGGCTTTAATCTATATGCGTGAGGGCCTTTCCCTAAGTCTTGTCAGGAAGTAAGGAACAGTAAGCAAACACTTATACAATATGAATAGAGGAGAGGAATGCCTTATGAAAATACGTAGTCAAATTACTTGTGCAAGTCTGGCCCTTTTAATAGCTGGAAGTTCCCTGTTATATACAACACCAACCTCAATTGTAAAAGCAGAGCCCACTCAAAATGTATCTAGTTCGTTACAAACAAATACTCAACGAGATCGTACTTCCGTCAAGCAAGCAATGCGGGATACATTGCAACTTGGATACCCGGGAATACTTGCTAAAACTTCTGAGGGTGGAAGAACGTGGGGTTATGCCGCTGGGATAGCGGATCTGAGAACCAAGAAACCAATGAAAACAGATTTTCGCTTTCGCATTGGCAGTGTGACGAAGACGTTCACCGCAACAGTTGTACTTCAATTAGCTGGAGAGAACCGCCTGAATCTAAACGACTCCATCGAAAAATGGTTGCCTGGTGTCATTCAAGGAAATGGATATGATGGTAACCAGATTACTATCCGGCAGATATTGAACCATACAAGTGGTATCGCTGAATACTCAAGGTCAAAAGAAGCTGATTTTACGGATACAAAAAAATCGTATACGGCTGAAGAGTTAGTGAAGATGGGGATTTCTTTGCCCCCAGACTTTGACCCAGGAAAGGGCTGGTCTTATTCAAACACAGGATACGTATTACTGGGTATTCTTATTGAAAAAGTAACCAGAAACAGCTATGCGGAAGAGATTGAAAATCGGATTATTGAACCACTTGAATTGTCGAATACATTCCTACCTGGCAATTCAAGCGTTATTCCAGGCACCAACCATGCCCGTGGATATGACCAACCAGACGGAGCAAGTGAGCTAAAAGACGTTACTTATTATAACCCAAGTGCAGGTAGCTCTGCTGGAGATATGATTTCTACTGCTGACGACTTAAACAAATTCTTCTCTTACTTGCTCGGTGGCAAATTACTGAAAGAACAGCAACTAAAACAAATGCTTACTACAGTTCCTACAGGAAAAGAAGGAATCGATGGATATGGTCTTGGAATCTATGAAACTAAGCTTCCAAGCGGTGTCTCGATATGGGGACACACAGGTGGCATTCTAGGGTTTACTACTCTTGTTGGAGGTAAACTTGGAGGCAAGCATACGTTGGTCGTCAATTGGAATAGTTTGGGTAGAACTGACAGTCCTAATCCTTTTAAAAATATTTTACTTGCTGAATTTAGCAAGTAGGAAAAAAGGAAAAATTCATCGTAGTTTTCATAGTTAAAAACATACTTTTCTGGTTCAAAAGCCCCAACTTATTTTTAAGAAAAATTTGGGGCTTTTTTTGTTTTGGTGGCGTTTATTCTTCTTAAGTTGATAGCGATGGGGACGGCCCCTCTAACCCTTTAACTGAAAGAAAACTTGTTTAATATTGCCTCAGTACCAAGTATGACCGTGTTAAGCTCATTCCCTCGGCTATCTTGTCCCCTTCTGAAATAGAGACTGCGTAAAAAATTCTTGCTGTTCACGCGAGCAATCACCTGACTGCGACTTCTCGGCAAATTGCAGCATTGCGCTAAGCCGCTAATCCAATTAGCGATTTCTTGATGTGGAAGTAACTCTTTGTCAATCATCGTATCCACGATGTTTACCAACCGCTCATCATCCTCATCGCTAAAAATGTGTCTACCATTATGAAGCATGCCAGAAATAGCGACAAGAACCTCACGCAGCATTGCGACGCTGCTCTCCTCGCACTGCACCAGCTCAACAAAAACATCCGCACCATGAGACGCGCTGTGAGCCCAGCCTCCTACTGAAAGGTAACCTCGCAGATCCTTCTCCTCTTTATAATAACGGAGCATCACATGCATTAATTGCTCAATTTCCGCTTGATTAAAAAATGGATTCTGTCTGTGGCGTTGCACAATCAAAGCGATAGGTAAGGCAGAGAACGTCCTTGTAAAAACTGACTGATCATCCTCGCTACCAATACCATAGAACAAATGGTTCTCATCAGTCAGAACAGTTAAGAGGCTTCGTAACTCCTCTTCACTGAATCTATTCTCTTCCTTAATCCACATATAAAACATCGAATAAATCAGGTTATCCCGTAATTCTGGCTGAGGATCTCCAATATATTGAAGTAACAAAGGTAAGAAATCTTGATGCTGCTCACCTTCGTGTAACTGATACTCATCCTTCTCAATTCTTTGTAAATCCAGCATCAATTTAATCCTTGTATCGCTCATTTCCCCATCTCCTTCAACATTAACATAATCTCCTCTATAACAACTTCGGGCTCATCATGATGAATATAATGTCCACTTCGACTAGCAATCCGGTACTTGCTTGACGTTGATAGCCATTGGAATTCTGCTTGGAGTTTTTGCTCAATTTTCAATATTTCTTGAGATGGCCATCCCTCTTCAACATTGTCAGGTAAACCTCTTGTAATAATTGCAAGAGGGAGGTTACTTTGATTTGAATGATCAACGATTTGCTTATAACTTTGTATTTTATCAATCTTCTCACTATTCAACATAGGATTCTCGTAATATTCCCTATTTCTTGCAAGCAGATTTTCGGGTAGAACCTTTTCATAGGCAAGTTCTTTATATTCCGGTGCAGCGTCAACCAAAACCATACCACAGATGTTCAGTGGATAAAGGCTGGCATATAATCTAGCGACCAAACCACCAAAAGAATGCCCCACCAATATATAGGGCTTCTCCACTTCAAGCGCTAGCAACAATTCGTTGAGCTCCTCGACTAGATCATAGCAAGTCGTCGGGACGGATGCGACTTGACTCCTGCCAATACCCGACCTGTTATAGGAAAAGGTTGATGTTTTTTGCGATATTCGGTCTTGGACTTTTTTCCATGTCTCATAGCTATCGCCTAACCCTGCTATGAAGATTACGCTTGGAATACTGTTACGTGAATATTTATTTAATAGTCTGCGGTTATCACAGATATCAATTATCTTTTCATTTTGTATAGTCACTTTTAATCACCCAGTTCAATTATAAGCTTCACACTATCATTATTTCTATAATAATTTGATTATTTTATTTTTTGCGAACTTTCCTGTTTTTTATTTTGTAACTTCAGCTGAAACTGAAGAAGAACAAGTAAATGCCTTAAGAAAAATTTTTAATTGCATTTCATGATCGATTAACTAGAGAAGAAGTTTCGATTTTTGCCCAAAACGATCATTTATTTTCTAAATTTAAACTTCCTTTAAATATGCTATAAAGCCCAGAAAAGCCTAATTTAGATGAGTTTAAACTATATATCACTAAGATTTTTTATCAAGAATTTGAATTGAAATACTTATTATTAAGTTTAAAAAACAATGTATTTTTGTGAATGTCCGTGATTATCTTTTAGAGCAATTAAAAATGAGTAATAACGTTTGATTATATAGATATATAAAGGTGGCATAAATAATTATTAAACGGCTATTTGGTACCGCTACATCGCTATAAAACTAAGGTTTTGCACTATCCATAAAGCAAAAAAGGCGTTATCCTTTCCTATGATTCTACAAATAGAATAGCGTAATTTTTAATTTAAGGGAATTTTGTTCTGCTATCTTGATAGCAATGGGGAGCTACTCCTATAAGAGTTGAATAGTAAACATTTCTTTACCTTTTGGTAAAGAAAAAATCGATTTCAAATGGCTCTCATTTAATTGCGTACTTAAATAAGAGTTCTCCATTATTTAGGTCTCTTTCATTCATAAACTCGAATCCTATACTTTCGTATAAGTTATAAGCTGTTCTGTTTTCCTCAGTGATACTTAAATATATAACGTTTACGCCATATTCTTTTGAAACTATATTAATAAGTTTCATCATAGCGATTTTCCCATAGCCTTTGCCTTGATATTTTTCATCTATCATTATTCTATCAATCCAAGCCTCGTTATTAGGACCAAAAGAACCGTACATAGCAAATCCGATAATTTCTTCATCATAATATATAGCTACTGGATGCCATTCATGATAGGTATTAGCTTCATTTAAACATTCATCTACGGTTTCAATAAATTTTTCTTGTCCAGACCTTAATTTTATATTTCTAACTTTGAATTCATTAGTATCATCTATATCTTTAAAATGTACATTACTCATGTATTAACTATACCTCCATCACTTAAATCTTATTTAATTATCATCCTGCCTATCTAAAGACTGAATTTTCTAAATATTTAACTTTATTTTACCATAAGATGATACAAACCGTGTGTTTTCTCATAACAGATTAAAATTGACATACTAGGGGTACAGATACATGCCCATCAAGCTAAGATTTTATCGTATCCCCTAAACGGGAATTTTGTTTTTTTTATAACACCGAAATTCATTTTTATCGTTTTGGGGGTAAGCTGTTTTGTTAGGTTGATAGGCATGTGGCGATACCCCATGCCCAACTTAAGAAATTGGTAGTTCCCCAAAACGAAGAAAATTTTCGTTTTGAGGACACTTCAAAATATTAGCTTGAGGGTATGGGACTGAACCCCTAATGCTTTATTTTAATAATAATTCTTTTCATAAAATAAAACCCAGTTATCAGTCTAAACCATTTTTTAGATCTAACAATAACAAGTGTACATTTTTACCTTTCAGATAGTCTCTTTTATTCTAATTTCTTCATTTCTTTCAGCCGTTCTATATCTTTTTCTGAAGCCTTTTCTATTTTATACAATTCATAGCTACCCTTTGTCTCATTTATCACTACAAATTCAATTTCATTCCGAATATAGCTTTTAGTTTTCCCTTTTTTATAACCAATAACATTATCTAATATAGTTTCCCCACTATCTTTTTTATATAAATTATAGCTAACAGGCGGACGACCAATTACATACTTATTATCAGAAAATCCGACTATATCATCTCTCCCTAATCCTGTCGAAACACTCCAGACAAAAATAATCTGAAATATAGAAAAAACAACAATACCGCATAAGAAAACAAATAGGATTGATTTAAAAAATAACTTTAAAAATATTCTGCCCAAAACATTCCCTCCCATTTCACCTCGGGATAGCAAGAACAAAACGTGAGTTTTGTACGCTAAGAAACCGAATTTTTATATTGTTGAAATCAATGCCATAAGAAAAAGGGTTACCGCAGTAACCCTTTTTCTTATAATACACGTCATTTAGGTAAGCTATGGATGAATAAAGTCAATCTATGAAATTTCCCACAATCTTTTAACTTCCACCAATTCCTGCCCATTGAATTCCATTCTATATATATCTGGTTTTGATGTCTGTAGTAAAAAATTCAAATCATACTTACTGTCATAATACCCCATCATCAAAGTCATTACAGCTCCATGAGTGCCTAATACTACTTTCTGTCCTCGATAGGTGTTTAATAATTCTTTTAAAACTTTTATAGCACGTTTCTGACAGTCGACATTCGACTCTCCTCCCGTTAAAGAAAAGTCGGGGTCTATGAATGACTTTTCTATCAAAGGGAATAATTCTTTATCCGACATTCGTTCCTCTTCAGTAATAAAAATTCTCTCTTTTAAGTCCTCAAATACTATAACTTCTTGTCCTAGTTGCTTCGCTAACTGCTGAACAGTTAGAATTGAGCGATTGTATGGACTCGAGATAACAACGTCGATTCCCTCACCTTGTAATACATCTGTTATTCGTTGAACATCTAATTTTCCTTTTTCAGTTAATCCTCTTATCTCTTCTTTTCCAAATTTCGGTGAATCCCCGTGTCTCACCATATATATGAAAGTTTTCATAATTGCCTCCATTTTTCCAGTTTTCTTTACAACCCCCCCCTGATATTAGCATATATATCCAAGTTTATCTCTTTAAATTAACAGAAAACTGCGCGAATTCGAAATGAATTCACGATATTTGTAAGGAAAACTCAAAGTTTTCACTATCCTCAGGTATAAAAAAACGTTATTCTTTCTAAACAAGCTTGATTATTAGAAAGGATGAGATTTTTATGAATCTTTCAATTCGAAGCGAGCTACAATTATTTGCTGAAGAATTACATCAACATCTTACCCCATCATTTTTAGAAAAACTCGCTAGAGAACTAGCTTTTGTACAAAGAAAGCGTAAATTTTCAGGACAGGATTTAGCTATTATTTGTGTGTGGATTAGTCAACGTGTAGCGAGTGATTCCTTAGTTCGACTGTGTAGTCAACTTCATGCTGTTACAGGAACTCTTATGAGTCCAGAAGGACTAAATAAACGCTTCAATAAGAAGGATGTTTGCTTTTTAAAACATATCTTCTCTATATTATTAAAAAATAAAATTTGTGAAACATCAGTGATTCCAAGCTCTTCAATTACCTATTTTCAACGGATTCGTATTTTAGATGCGACGATTTTTCAAGTACCAAAACATTTAGCTAGTGTGTATCCTGGATTAGGTGGTTGTGCACAAACAGCAGGTATAAAGATTCAATTAGAATATGATTTACATAGTGGACAGGTTTTAAATTTTTAAGTTGAATCAGGTAAGAACAATGATAAGACCTTTGGAACAGAATGTTTAGCAACATTACGACCTGGCGATTTATGTATTCGGGATTTATGCTATTATTCACTGGAAGATTTAGATCAAATGGACCAACGAGGCGTTTATTATATATCGCGACTTAAACTAAATAATATAGTGTATATCAAAAATGAGTTTCCTGAATACTTTCGAAGTGGAACAGTAAAAAAAACAGTCTCAGTACAGCAAAGTTGATTTAGAACACATTATGAATACCTTAAAACCGAGACAGGTGTGAATTTAGGTAATCTAATATTTTCCATTCAAATATGATAGAATAGAAGTATATCCAAAACGGAGGAATAACAAATGAACTCAAACACAAAACAGTTTATTTATGATATCCAGCAACGAAAGAACAATTATATAGAAAATGCTTTAATAGCAATACAACACCCTAAAAAAGAGCAATCTGAACAGGTCATTCAAAATATAGTAGAGAAAATGGATATGATGATTAGTCTAGTTACTACGTACATGAGAATTGAATCTGGATCTACGAAAGAATTAAAAGAACTTCAGAAAGAAATTATCCATGCTCAAGCATATATCCAAAAACGAAAATTTGAAGAAACACAGAGATAAAACCCTGTGTTTTTATTTGATGCTCTATGACGCTAATCAGTTATAAATCAAATTACATGTAATTTGATTATTGTTTTGGCATAATCCATACAATTTGTTGAATGCGTACAATATATGGCACCGTATCTTCAATGAGCAAATGATCGGGTTTCACATCCTTTAATTTACCTCTTATATTTCCTCTTACAGTTTCAATAACCACATGTTTACCAATTACTGATTGTAATGTCTGATATACATAGGGATTAGGCACACTTACCATATTTTGTTTACTAAAGTCATTTCCCTCCAAATAACTCATTCTATAAGACTCCTTTCTAACTCGCATTCTTTCTCCTAATATACGATCTTATAAATATGCTAGAAGGATAATTCATTATATGAACGGAAATAACATTTTAATAAGATACGGTTTCTATTTCTACATTGCTAAAAAATTATTTATATAAAGTTACTTTTACTAGTTAATAGGTGAGAATATAGGGATATTTTGAATGTACATCTAGGTTGTTCCTTTCAGGATATGTATCATTTTAAATACGCCCTTTATTAGAATAGTACTCATACTTTTTTTGAGATTCTTTCGTAATACGTGCGTTAAGTAAAATTGCTAACAATAAAAACACTCCATATTTTCCCCCTGTAGCTCCTATGATAATCACACTACTACAAACAAGTACAATTAATAGGATAAACGAAACTAAATAAATACGATCATAATTCTTTGACATCTTCTCGTATTTTATGCGTTCTTTCCTTGCATCCATCTAAATTCCTCCTTTAAATAATCCATTTCACTCTCAAATAAATCTAGCCCTTAAAAAGGAAACACTCTATCGTTTTAAATAATTAGTTTGTTTTTTATCAACTAATTTATATAACGTAAAAAGAAATCCTACCAATACTAAGCTCTCCACCATGATAATCCCGACCCTCTCCTTCCTTCTAATCCCAACACATCAGATAAAAGTTATGTATATCCCATATTAGCTGCAACAAGCAAAAAGGATCCCCCTTCTCTTAAAGGCCGATCCTTTTCTCCTTGTATGCAACTATTTTTACCTATTCTTGATTAATTAGAATAATAGCTGGTCCATCTACACGAATTCCACCAACTTCGATTTTTTCATAAGACTCAACTGTAATAGAGATGATCCCTTCTCGCTTCTTTAATTCATTACTTAATTCTTTTGTTAACATTTTTTTCATGTGTATACTCCTTCTTACTGCTTAATTTACTATTGGTATGTAAATAAAATTTAAATTGGTTTCCTGTTCTGGAAACCAATTTTTTGTAGTTGACCATATGGTGTTACCAGTTCGTTTATCAATTTTACGTAAAGAAGATAAACAATTACTATTCACCGTCTCAGTAGATATAAGGCACTCTTACAGATAGTGGTGAGATTGATTGTTTTTCTTCTAGAAATAATGACTTAGATAGTATTTACCTAAAACAATGAAAGCCCTACCTCTCTTTCATCCTTACGGCTCCTTGTCCGTGCCAGTGTGAATCAGGATTGTAAAAATCAAGTGACTATTTAATCGAGTTATTTGATGAAACTTCAAACGTTCGTAAAAGAAATTTAAAAATAAAAATGGATTAGATTGAAGTAATAACAAAAGAGGTATCTACTCTAAAAGTGAGTTGAAGAAATTGAATATCTTTGAAATACTTTCCTTTTAATAATCAACATATACCCAGAAAATTCAGGATATTTCCGAGAGATGTCATACAGTATTTATAATAAATCTCAACAGAAACTTTTTATTTGTTTTTCAGTGATTCCTTTAATTAATTCTAGCTCACTGACCAAAAATTTATATGCATCATCCAACAATTTTTTTTCGCTTGTATTCAGTGCTTTTTCCTTCTTTATACGGATTAAATCACGTATAACTTCAGCACCTTCTTGTATTTCACCCGTTTTTATTTTATCTGTGTTTACTTTATACCTTTGTTTCCAAGGCATTAATTCGCCTGATTCTCCATGCTGAAAAATGTGTATAATGCGTGTTAATGTAAGTATATCAATAACTGGGCGTATATTCGAACTCAATATTTTGCCCTTAGGAATCATGATTTGCATATTACTAATGGACATTTTTATGACATAATAAAGTTGCTTTTTCCCTGAGAACTCTTTTTCTTCTATGGCTTCAATTATACCTGCTCCGTGCATTGGATAAACAATGTTATCGCCAATTTGAAACATATAACCCACCTCCATATGTGGTAACCTTCTCAAGCTTAACACATATGTTATTTTTTATCAAATATTCAATAATATCATGAGTTTATTTTTGGTGTCAATCACTTTTTTATTTAGAAGTTAAATTAAGTAAAACAGCCGCAATATAATAGAGAGCGTTCTAGATTTCAAATAAAAGAAAAGGGAATTCCCACGCGCATATTCTGAAATCTCTACTCATTAACGTAGATCAGTTTTTCCTTGAAAACGGCCAAATCGATCCCGTATTTTTTTCAATCTTATATGATACTCCAAAATCTCAATTCTTGCTTTTTCTGCTAGAGGGGCAATTGGTCGTAAGTCTTTTAACCCCCAATACTCAACCACTACATCAAGTACTTGATCAAAATATTGTAGTGGCCCATAGTTTGCTTCTTTTGCAATCACAGCCATTCTATTTTCAAAATCAGGCATGACGGCACCTGGCATTTTAAAATTCCTAATCACATTGGCAATATGGTAGCAATAATTTGGTTCCAATTCTAAATGTGTTCGAATAACATCTCGATAAAACGCATAATGAAGTGTTTCATCTTTTGCAAGACGGCGTAATAATGTAGCAAGATCTGGATCATGCTTACTTGCCACCTTAGCTACATTATTGTAAAACACCATTGTTGCAAGTTCTTGTAGCGTCGTATACGTCATGGCTTCGATTGGTGTATGAAAATCAGGCTCAAATCCACACTCAACGACTGATTTTCTTAATTCATGTATACGTTTAGGGTTTACACTTCGAGTGAGTAGTAAATATGTCTCTAATAAATTCGAATGTTGATCCTCTTCTGAGGTCCAAGTATGAATAAAGTCTGTAATAACAGAAAGGGAACCTTTAAAAGTCGCAGATAAATACGTTGTAAACCACGGTAAATTCACTTCTGTTAATAAAGCTGTTTCAATGGCCGTAATTACACCAGAAGGGAGAGTAACTTGACTTTCATCCCAAGGAACTCTTTTAAAGTCCATTCCCTTATCCCATGGTAAAAACTCATGATAACCCCAGTCTATCTTCTGCGCTCTTATTTTATGTTGTTCATACAGTTCTTTTAAACGTGGTTCTAATCGGAAATCTAAATCATTTGTTAGCATATAAGTGCCCCCTTTTCTTACCATGAATATTCAGCTTATTTTTATCTCTAAAAATTTTCTACAAATAAATATTACTTTCCTTTTTTTTAATCCAACATAACAAACTTGTAACAAAACTCTTTAAGAGCGCTATATTTTCATAGAATTTTTTTATCAAAAGAGGGACCGTTACATCTATTTTCTTTTTTTATAAAATAGATATTGAGGCATACAATATGTTAGTTAGTCAAAATAAAAAACTAACCTCAGTAAATACAGAATAACATTCATGGATAAAGATACTCGTCATGTTGTAAATTTTGGTGAGTGTAAAAAGGTGCATGCCTATAAAGAATCGTTTTATAATAAAGATTGATAGTGTTTTATATACACTATCAACTTATTTAGACGTAAGATTATAATCCAATATATTAGATTAAGCGCTTGAAAAAAATACAGTTGATGAGATAGCCTTAAACGACAATTCCCAACAAGCTTAATGCACATTGGCTATGATGAGTTTGAAACAGGATACAACAAAAAGGGACGAGGCGATAAACATGCAGTCAACGGAAGCGTATATGAAGGAAAAACAACGTAGAGAAAAAATAGAAATTATATTTAGTCACAGGGTAAAAGGAGAGAATTTTTTTCACGGTTCTTCCTATCAATGGAAAAACATTGTATATCAAAATTATAATAGGATACAACAAAAAGAGTTGGAAATTGAACAACTCATTTCGAAAATGGAAAAAGAAGGGATCCGTTTTACACAGCACCG
Organism: Bacillus sp. BB081; assembly: GCF_008368895.1. Classification (NCBI taxonomy): domain Bacteria; kingdom Bacillati; phylum Bacillota; class Bacilli; order Caryophanales; family Bacillaceae; genus Bacillus; species Bacillus sp. BB081. The sequence continues at coordinate 17,662 of NZ_QOZX01000083.1, read as the reverse complement.
TTCACTCATACACTATCCCGTCATTGATTTCGTAAAATATATAGCTAAGATTTATAAGGAGCCCCTCGAAATAAAATAATCATATTTATAAAAGGTTTATTTCCAGGGATTTTTTTAACTTAAAACCAGGGTACCGCCCCATTTCCATCAAGATAAAGTTTTATAACAGCCCCAAAACGAAATTTTTAGGTTTTATTGTAAAAAAAGCCTATTTATCATTTTGGGGGTGACCTGTTTTCTTAGGTTGATGGGGTACCGCCATCAACCTAAGATTACCCAAAGATCTAAAAAGCCATGCCATTGCTTCTCCACGACGAGATCGTGAAATACATCAATCACAGCCTTTTCTATCGAACTTGTAGCAACTGCCCAGCTGATTCCATGGAGAATATGTAAAATCACTAAGCATATAGCCCCTGTTATCCAAGTATAAAAATACATTGTCTTTACAAATAATACTCAAATATTTTTGCAACCTTTTCTTTTATTTTTTCTTTTATAGATAATTGGTTGACGTCAGAGGATGTTACTTGCTTTGAATTTTGTAAGTCTGCATTAATCACTGGTTTTATTCTCGAAATATAGATAGGGTCATGAATATAACAGTTCATTTCTTCATTTAAATGAAACGAGCGTGAATCAAAATTCACGGTCCCAACCATCAATACTTTTTCATCAATCAAAAATACTTTACCGTGCAACACCCCATTTTTGTAACCATATACTTCCATCCCCTGTTTTAATGCTTTTCGGATATATGGATATGCTGCTTCTTTAACTAATAGTGCATCCGAATGAGGTGAGAATAGAATTTTGACACGGACTCCCCTCTTTCTTGCATCTACTAATGCGTTCCAAATAGTTCTGTCTTTTGGTATAAAATAAGGTGTTAATATAATAATGGATTCTTTTGCTTGTTGAAACAGCATTTTATAATCTTGCCCAAGTTTTTCTCCACTATAATATGCAGTAAATCGTTGCGAGGTTGCTCCCTTTTCCTTTACCGCATTGTGTATCGGAATCGGTTTCTCTGAGTTTCTCTTCCAGTCTAATACAAATTGTTGTTCTAAATCTTGAACTCCTTCTCCTCGTATTTGAAGATGATAATCTCTCCAATAACCAAGTTTTTCTTTTTCTCCCAAATACTTCTTTCCGATGTTGAATCCACCAATGTAACCAACCTTTCCATCAATAACTGAAATACGACGATGATTCCGATGATCCAAAGAAGAAAAAAGATAAGGGAAAGCAGGTTTATTGTAATATGTAAAATGAACTCCTTTTTTAACTAATAATTCTCTTTCCTTTTTCTTTAGTAAAATTCCACCTAACCTGTCCAAAGCATAGTATACTTCTACACCTTCTTGACTTTTTTTCCGCAATAACTCTAGAAACTGATGGCTTACTTTATCATCAGCAATAGAAAAAAAGTTAACATGCACGTAATGCTTTGCTTTCTCTATATCTGAGAATAGTTGATTGTTTAACTGTTTCCCATCTGTATACAAAGTAATATCACTTTGACGCATAGGGTATTGACTAGAATTCTGGCTAAATACCCCATTTTTTTCGGCTATCATTCTTTCAATTTCACCCCAAACAAACAGAACTAAACATCCACCGATAAATAAAAAGAGGAATACTCGGAAAATTCTTCCTATCTTTTTTAGCATATTTAATCTCCTTTATATATTATCGTTTTATTTCTGTTAGTTTTTGTTATTGGGACAAAACTATTCCATGTATCTATTAGCTAAAAAAATCCTTCTTTGAATGATTAACTATAAAATTTCTCATTCGCATAACCCTAAAATTGGAAGTCGTACGATGATAACAAAATAGGCACTCTATATTTTGAAGTACATTTACAAGGAGGAATACTACATGACAGTAAGTACTAAACTTAAACAAACTATCGCTGGATTAAAGAGTGCTCAAGCATGCCTAGAAGGATTTGTTCTTGATACTGATAACAAACAAGCAAAACAATTATATACAGGTGCAGCACAACAAACTCAAGAAATTATTGAATCTTTAAATCCTCGTCTTCAACAAATTGAACATGAAGAGCCTCAGTACAAGTAATAACATAATACCTTTCACATAGAATATCATCCCCATGGAAGAGTGCCCAGCTTAAATAACGATTATCATAATGCTGATTACGATTAAAGGTTCTCACCATATTGCCATCAATTCAAGAATTCAAAATTACCCCAAAACGAAAAAATGAGTTCAACTCTCATGGACACCTATGAAAAGATGAAATTTTCGTTTTTGGGGCATTTCAAAATGTTAGCTTGATTGGCATAGGGGTAGCGCCACATACCCATCAAGCTAACAATGTATATTCCATGCACTTTCGTTCTTGATGCTCACATGCTTGATATTTTTATTTGTTTTTAAAGTTTGCTTTTGATTAAAAGGGAAAATACACGCTATAAAAATAAAAACCCAATATCTCTATATTTAAATCAAGAAATCTAGGTTTAGTCACGTAATAATATTTTTTATTTAAAACAGATAACTAATTAATAATCCTGCCGATAATAAAAAGCCAAAAATCGTTCTTGCTCGCACGATAACTTTGCATCAAAATATCGCTTTTTCTAATATGGGGTACAGTTGAGATACATGAAATTTGGGGTATTAGGCTTACAACTGTTTGGACTTATAGCTAGCTTTATTATCTCTATTTACAAGGAACTGATTATGACAACTACATTAAGTTTTTCAAAAGAAAATCCGTTGCTTAAATTCGAACAACGGACCTTCTTTATATGAACCAATTTAAAACATCCTCAGCAATCTCTTCTGGTCTATCCCAATGCATTAGGTGCCCTGTATCTATATAAAGCTTAGTCGTAATATCAATATGCTTTTTAAATTCCTCAATCTGTAATTCTCTTATTTCTAAATAATTATGTGGGAGATCACAATACAATAATAAAATATCATTTTTAATTTCATGCGATTTCAACGTTTTATACACCGTATATTGAAACTTAATTACACTTCTAGCGGTATCGCCATTAGCATGCCATTTCACTTTATTATCTTCTTCTCGTATTAAATCATAAACCGCACGTTCTATTAATGGTGACCATCTACTGTAAACCATTTTTTCTGATTGAATGAATGCTTCTTTACTGTCAACAATATATTCATCAAAATCTTTTTCGTAATGGGTGATTTCTTCCTCTAAGGATCGTGGTGGACACTCTCCTTCTTTCGCATCTTTATATAGCTGCGCAAAATAATCTGCATTCATTTTACCATGATGATAACCACCATCTAACAAAACCATTTTATTCACTTTTTCCGGACATTCTGCTGCATAGTGAAGCGCAACGCTTGCTCCCCATGAATGTGCTACTATATGAAAGGTTTCTTTTCCTAGCCGCTCAAGTAATGCTACTACCCACTTTGTTAAATGAGATGCACCGTAATCTTCATCTTTCCCGAAACTTGGTGTTTTCCCATGTCCAGGTAGATCAAATGATACAATATGATAGTTATCTTTTAAAAGTTCCGCTATTTCGATAAAACTTAATTTTGTACTTCCTAAACCATGAAAACAAATGATTTGAGGATTACTTTTATCTCCCCATTCACAAACACTTGCTTCATATTCGCCAAATTCTACAAAAAAGTGATTCATTTTTAATCTCCTCTAATTATTAGATGTAAATTAGTTTGAATGCAAAATTGTTATTTTATAATAAATGAATTCTACAAATTTATCCAAATCCCTTTTTCGTAAATAATGTTTATAAATACTAGAACTCTAGTTGAAAGCACTAAACGCTTATCATTTAAATTAATGGTTAAACTACATCTTCACGCCTATGAAATTAATATAGTTTAATAATTGTAATATACGTTTATCATATGTGTGATTTCTCAAAGTTCTATCCAGTCCATTTTTTGCTATTTGTTTTCTTTCTTGTACATGTTCCAAATAATACTCTGCTTTTTGTATAAAATCTGGTGCACTGTAAAAGGTTGCTATTTCAACACCTGGTATGTAATGCTTTGATACATCTGGGCGTATATCAGTTAATTGAAAAGAACCTACGGCATTAATTTCAAACGTCCTATTGTTTACTGAATACGCTTGGATATTTGCAGCATTACAATTCAATTCCTGATCATTTGGTGAACGGTGTAAATTTATATTGATTTTAGTCGATACGTAAAATTGTAACGCATCTTCATACTTTGCAAGTGGTAAGAGTTGTATTTTATCCTTTAATCTTTCATAATTCTTTAACTTCTCCCAACCGAACCCCACAATTTTTATGTTTTTTTCTGCTAAATACTCTGAAATAGAATCAACAAAGGTAATTCTATTTTCAAATGCTGTGCCTATAAAACTAAGATCATACTTATATGTATCTTCTTTCTGAGAAGGTTTAAACACATCTTGATTCGCCGCTAATGGAAGATGAAACACATTTTTACATCCTAACGCTCTATAAAACTTGATACAATTTAAATCTTGCGTAAATATGTAATCATAATATGGAACAAGATTTTGTGTTACATCTGTATAATAAGGATCATCTGTCAGCCAAAGTCCAGTAGTAAAACCTGCACTCTTTAGGACTGGCATGACACTAATAATTCCCGCGTTTAAACCACCGAGTACCAAAATAAAATCCGGTTTCATTTTTAATGCGGTTTCTATCGCTCGTTCTGGGTTCACCATAATTGTATTACTGTTTACCTTTTGTAAACTATTCAAAATTGCTGCTTCGATCATTGGGTAATAAAAAGGAATTCCTGATTGAATAAATAAAATTTTCTTAGGCGTATTGTCTTTCATGTCATCCCCCCTACTTCTACATAATCAAAGTGCACAAAAATTAGCAGTCTTTATTCATTTTATGACATCTTACTTTACATGTATAAGCAACGTTTATGTCCATTATGTTGAACTTCCCTTATTTTAGAAGCTGTCACGAAGGGAATAAAATTAGGTTATATTCAGCCCAATTATTAAACATAAAAAATGAATACATAAAAAAAGAGCCTGCTCGTATAAGTTGGCTCTTTCTCTTTTAAAATATCTAAAACGTTCTACAACAAAAAACTATGATTACGGTCACATTACTTCCAAACAACACCTCGCCGCTCATATTCCATTCTATATTCAACAGCAGCTGCAATTTTGGGACTTGCGAACCTTTCCGTTACCCAAAGACCTAAATCAAGCCCTGAAGTAACTCCTCTTGCGGTAATACTATCGCCTTGATCCACAATTCTGTAAGGAAGAAATTCTGCCCCATATGTAGGAATTTCACTCTGCGCCAAATGATGCATGGTTACCTTTTTATCATTCAATATACCGGATGCAGCTAGTAACATACCTCCCGTACAAACTCCAGCAACAATCGTTCCTTTATTGTGCATCTCTCTAATTATTTTAGTCAAAGTACCAAGCTCAGCTTGCTTTCGCGCCCCATGTTCAGCTTTATGATTCCAGCCACCACCAGGCACAATTAATAAATTTGGACGATTATCCATTCGTAAAAAATCATGTAGTTTAATCGTAACTCCGAACGAAGTAGTAACTTCTTGTTTTCGTTCACTTGATACGAGTTCAACCGTAAATGGAGCCCCTTCTTCTATCGCTCTTTTCAGTACTTCAAAAGGTGCAAAGGAGACAAGTTCTCCGAAACCGTCAAACAATACAATTTGTATTTTCATTTTTTAAACACCTCACATGATTTCTTTTTTGAATCCCATATTAGAAGAATAAATGTTATCTACAAATTAACAATGACAACAGTCTTTCTCCCCTTATTTTATAAACTCTCAAATGTTCTACTAATGCACTCTCGTCACCTATTAGACTCAACGTCTTTTTAACGAAGTTCCAATTTAGACTACCGGATAACCATAGTAGTGAAGAAAGTCTTTTATAATCATTTGAAGTTAAAATGTTATTAGCTCCATACCCTTTTAAAAATGCTCTAGCAACTTTCGAACATACTTTATGCGACTGTATTCCTTTCGTTCGAGAGTACCATTTTATTAAAAAGGCTAGTCCTTCAATTCGATCTACATATCCAATCGATTCTAAATCTATAATTCCTTTTACACATTGATTGGAGTTCCATATGACATTTAAAGGATTTAAATCTGTTTGCACAATAAACTCCAAACCATTCGTATGTGCGCATTCTAAATGATACTTAGCTAGATTCATATACCTCTGCAATTCCTTACATGTACCACCTTTATTTTCTAACAACTTTATAAACTCACCATATCCATCTAAATGAGATTTCTTTTGAAAAATCGAGCTTTGAAATGTACTAGAAATATCATGTATCTTTCTTGCTTCCTTTCCAAAGACTTCTGCCATCGTTTCTGTGCAATGAGTAACATGTTCCCCTTCCATCCAAGTAGACAATACAAACCGATACTGTTCATCATTCCAAGTGACACATGTAAAGGACCCTCCCGCCCTATTTTCCTTAATCTGCATAAATGGGATTCCATGCTCTCGTAAATAATACGTAAACCGTACTTGCTCTTTCAATTGTTCATTTGATAACGTCCCAAAGGCTGGATTAATTGTTCGATTGCTATTTATAAATCGTGCGGAATACCGATTCCCATTCACCATGATTTTATAGTGTAAATCTGTATGCCAGCTATTCTTATGTAGTTCTTCTTCAACTATTAGTGAATGAATTTCTTTAAAGTAGTTTATTAATATGTCTTTTATTATGTGTTTCATCCTATTCTCCTTACATGTAAAAACTTTTGATGATAGGTTTGCAAAATACACTTAATTTACTCAAAAGGAAAATAATATCCTACATAATTAAACACATTTGTAAAACCTACATTTTCTACAACGGCCACAGAAGGCTTATTTAATTCCATGCAGTCCCAATATGGAATTATATTATTCTCCAAACACTCTTTTACGAAACTATGAGCTATCGTTTGCGCTAATTTTCTACCTTGGTGACCTTCTATCGTTTCAATATCTATGCAATGTATATTTTCAAAAACGAACCCTGAAAAACATACACTTATAACCAGGTTGTCAAAAACTATACAATAACCTATTGCCTCGTTAAAAAATTCATCAAGCGAGGACCAAAACTCTAAAATTTTTGATTGTAAAAATTCAATATTCTTCAATACATTCCCTTGATTTTCATAGAGAGCTTTACTCATTTTTATCACTGTATACCCTTGTTCAATTTTAGGTTCATGATTCCCCTCATAATCCTCTTCCTTGAGCGTATACACTCTTTGATTCCAACTCTTTAATTTACGATGTTGAAATATTTTTCCGATTGTTTTATTCCACTTTGAATGATTACCAATTGCTTCAAAGCAATCTAGTCCAGCCTTTCTGGCCTCAGGTTCTATCACATTATCAATAAAACTATTCATTTCATTATTAAACTTTTCATTTTCTGCACTTCCTATAAAAAAGAAGCCATCGTTATTCCCTAACCAAATAAGTCCTGAATTAGGAGAATAGATGTTATCTACAAATATACGACCAGGATTCACCCCTGCAATTACAGCCTTCACTTCTAATTGCCCTTTTTCATTTACTAAACCGTTACATTTATAAAAATCATTCATGCTTAATTCAGAAATCATATGTTATGCCCCCCCTGAAACTGCTCTATTCTAACTTTACCATCATGACAGAATATTCTCTATTCGTTTTAATAGTTGTTTTAAACTAATGAAATATAAAATAAAAAAGAGCCAATCCCTATAAATAGAAGATTGACTCTTTACTTTACTCCCCTGTTTCAGAAAATCTTTTAATCCGTTCTCCAATTTCATCACGAACCCGCTGAAACTCAGACCACTCTTTTCCTGCTGGATCATCAAATCCCCAGTGAACACGATTTACATGCGGCGGAGTAGATGGGCATACAGCATCTGCATGACTACAAAGGGTAACGACTAAATCAGCGTTATTTAAAATGTATGAATCAATCATATCTGATGTTTGATTCGTTATGTCAATATTTACTTCATTCATTGCTTTAATAGCATTTGGATTTACTCCGTGTGCTTCGATCCCTGCAGAATAGACACTCCACTTATCTCCTAAATATTGTTTGCCCCAGGCTTCTGCCATTTGGCTTCGGCATGAATTTCCTGTGCATAAAAAGTAGATTGTCTTTTTGTTCTCCATGTTGTTTTCCACCTTTATTTTTAAATTTAGACTGGTTGATCATTAAAGTATTTACGTTTAAACCAAAAAGCAACGTTTACAAGTGCAATCATTACAGGAACTTCAACTAACGGTCCGATAACAGCTGCAAATGCTGCGCCTGAATGAATACCAAACACACCAACTGCTACAGCAATTGCTAACTCAAAGTTATTACTACCTGCTGTAAATGCTAACGTTGTCGTCACCGGATAGTTTGCACCAATTTTTCTTCCCATAAAGAAAGAAACAAAAAACATCACAATAAAATAAATGAATAACGGAATTGCTATTCTTACTACATCTAATGGTACGCTAACAATCATTTCCCCTTTTAAGGAGAACATAACGATGATTGTAAATAGTAATGCAACTAATGTAAGTGGACTAATCTTCGGTATAAATACCTTTTCATACCATTGTCTTCCTTTTAACTTAACGAGTATAAAACGTGTCAACATACCTGCTATAAAAGGAATTCCCAAATAGATAAATACTGATTTCGCTACTTCTACCATTGTAATACTAACGATAGCTCCTTCAATTCCTAACCATTCTGGAATGACTGTTACAAACACGTATGCATAAACGGAGAAGAATAACATTTGGAATACTGAGTTAAAAGCTACTAAACCTGCCGCATACTCTTTATCCCCATCAGCAAGGTCGTTCCAAACAATTACCATTGCAATACAACGTGCTAAACCAATCATAATGAGCCCGACCATGTATTCTGGCTTATCAGGAAGGAAAATAATTGCTAAAACAAACATAAGTACAGGTCCAATAATCCAGTTTTGTACTAAAGATAGAACTAACACTTTTACATCTTTAAATACCCGACCCATTTCCTCGTAGCGAACCTTCGCTAACGGCGGATACATCATTACAATTAAACCAACAGCAAGCGGGATAGACGTTGTTCCAACTTGTAATGTATTCAGTCCATCTACTACACTAGGAAACACAAATCCTAAACCAATCCCAACAGCCATCGCTAGAAAAATCCATAGTGTTAAATATCGGTCTAAAAAAGATAAACGTTTCATTTTATTCTCCATCTCCTATTAACAACAAGAATTTTTATCTACTACGTTAGAAGTTGTGCAACAAGATGAATCTTCAATTTTATGAACATCACTATGTGCTTTTGTATAAAAGAACTCCCACTCATTCCCATCCGGATCCGTTATCCAAAACTTATCTTGAACCGCATAGCAACAAGTCGTATCCATCTCATCACGTGCAAAGAACCCTTCTTTTTCTAATCTTTCTTTATGCAATGTAATCTCTTCAGCTGTATCCACTTGGAAACCGAAATGATTTACCTGATTTCCCTTCACTTCATCTCGTACGTTCAGCGTGAAATTAAGTCCCGGCGTCTCTAATAAAAATTTTGCATAATCCACTTTCACCTTAACTGGTGACACACCAAATACCTTTTCATAAAATTCAATAGACTTCTCTAAATTCGTAACATTTATACCAACGTGAACATATCTCATACTTTATTCCTCCTCTTTACATGTTATTAATCAATTTTTTTTGATTAATAGTGCAAAATTTTAACAACAGCTTCCTTTGCCTGTTTTTCTAAAGATACAGCACAATTCTTCTGATAATAAATTATTTACTTCCGCATCATTTAAATCATAATAACTCCACGTACCTTTTGTTTCTTTTACAATTAAACCTGCATCTAATAAGATCTTTAAATGATATGACAATTTAGATTGCGTCATTTCAAAAATCTCTGTTAAATCACATACACAAGTCTGGCCTCGCTGGCAAAGTTCATACATAATCTCTAAACGCTTTTGATCTGCCAACGCTTTAAACTTTTTCTCATATAGCTGAAAATCTTGTGCCACTGTAGTTCACTTCCCTTCATCAACTTTTTTGATGTTTATAGTATATACGCTGATTCAGTCTTGATGCAACTACTTCATCAATTTTTTTTGATTTATATAAAAAATTTCCTCGCTCATATCTTTGTTACAATTAAAAAAGACCATAGCCTTTTCAAAAATGAAAAACTATGGTTCTTTTTACAACTTAATAGTTACAATATTTCGGAGGAATGGAGTCTCTATAACTGTTTTAAATTTTAATTTGATCATTATAGAGTAGTGCCCCATCACCATCAAGCTAAGAAAAACAAATACCCCCAAATGAAAAAAATCGATATAACTCTTCGGCAAATAAAGATAACTCTTGTTTTTGGTGCATATTCATAAAAAGCACGTCACCCTTCCTCATTAACATAAGAGAATAGTAACGTGCTTTTAATTTCAAAAATAGTCTAAATCCTTAAGTTGATGGTTGTGGGGCGAGACCCGAATAAGAACGGTATCTAAGGTTGTATGAGAGGTGTTAGTTCCATTCCAAAGGCCTCAGCCGACGATTAACTCAAGTACCGGTTTCGGATAACCCCCATGTGATGAAGTTCGTGTCCTGCGATGCCGTACGCGAGGGCGCGCGCCGTAATGCTTAGGTTGTTGGCTGTGCCCTTGCGGGTCCACGCCTCCGCCGGTAGCCCGCGCAGCAATGTGATCGTTGATTGCCGTACGGCCCGGTAGTCTTCGGCCAATTGCGCGGTTGTCCAGCTTCCAAAAGGAGGCATGAACAATTCCTGATCGAAACCGGTCAGCGGCGTCTGGTCCCCTCTTGCGAACCGGAGCAGGCGGTAGGTCATGACGCGTTCCGCGTCTGCGATGTGGCCCACGACTTCTTTCAGCGTCCATTTTCCTTCCGCATACCGATACGCGGCCTGGCTTTCGGTCAACGATGTCAGGAGCTCGGTCATTTGCTTTTCCTGGGCGAGCAGAATATCGATGATGTTACCGTCCGGCACCAAACGGATATATTCGCCGGAGTTCCCGGCGTATTCTTCTTCTGACGGTCTTTGATTCATGCGTAGTCACCTCTTTATGTAGATATAGAAAATTATAGCACTCGTCTATGTCTAATAAATTCGCGAAATGATAGAACTTCCCTTCTAATAATTGAGGAGAAGCAACTATTTAGTTGGTCGGTCGCCACACTATCCTGATTCGTTAGCACAATAAGCAATGCTAATCAATAATGCATAAAAGTTATCTGTTATACAATATTTCGAAGTTATTAATATATAAAGGTAACACCTTCTTTTTTTAATTTAAAGATGAATTTCCAATTATATTTTGAAATGAACCGAAGTAAAACACACTAGTCTAACTACTTTTTTATACAAGATTTTATGAAAAAAAGAATAGCGAAGATCCCTAGAATCCCCGCTATATCAATGATGTATAAAATCTCGTATAAGAGATAGATAGGCATCGAGACAAAAAATTTAGTAAAAACAAGGATTTTATGAAAAACTTGCTACCGATAACGAGAATAATGTAAATAAGCTGTCCATGTGGACAACTTATTATTTTTTTGCTTAGTGTGCAAAATTCGCGTCTTGTTGGCGGGACCCCATCACTATCAAGCTAAGGTTTTATCCTGCCCCCTAAACAATAATTTTTTACATTTTTACTCTAGGGATGTCAATTTTACTATTTTGGGGGTATTTATTTTTACTAGCTTGATGGGCATGTGGTGCTATTCCGTTGCTATTAAGTTAAGAATTTAAGTGTAATATCATTTAAGGGAATACTTAAGATACAAATAAAATATCTTTTCCAAGTGGTACTGTTTTATTAAAGTCTACCCCGAGTTGTAGCTAGTTCAATGCGATTGTAAATTCTGAGTTCGGTGCGCCAGCAAATACAACCGTTCCGTTCTCTGGTAGTTTCACTTTTTTATTATCACTAACAACACTAAAATTGACGCATACCCCATTTTCATCATACACCGCGAATGAACTTCCTGATGGCAACTCCACAGTCATCGTTTTCCCTGCTGCCGTTTGCGGAATCGTAAACCATTTGGCATGCCCATTTTCTTGCAGTGCAACTTTCGATAATTGACCTGCATCAAGGGATTTTACGTTAGATTCACTGACGTATAAAAAGCTGGCCATCTCCATATATTCAGTACCATTCTCTGTATAAAAATGAGCTTCCTTCGTATCCCGCCCATTCATCACGGGAATCTGAATTTGATGCATCGCCGAATTTGGACCTGTAATTTGTTTGCCGTCCCAATACCCATCCTTGATCGTAATTTGTGTGTTAAGAGGCATTAGTTGTCCTAGATAGTTCATAGAATTAAATTTTTCGTTAACGAGGTAGAACTTGCCACCCTCACGCTTCGCCCATGCAGCAGCTGTTTTCTTCGGTAACACATTGTTTTCTAATTTTTGGGCTAAATATTGAGTCAGAACATTTTGCCCCAATCCCGGCGATAATTCATATGCGCTCTCTCTCAAATAAACTTTTCCATTCTTCTCAGTAACGAAGTTAAGCTTGGAGGTACCCTTCTCATTTATAAAGCTTCCATCCGCCGTATATACATATTTTTCTTCCGGTTTAATTGGTAAAAACAGTTCTCCCTTCTTCGTAATTTCTATTTTGAAATGGCTGCGGCTATTTCCATAAAAACCCGCTTTTTTTACCACGTCTTGAGGCACTTTAGCCTTGACGGGCTTGCCGAAGGATTTATCTGGTTTTATATCCTTAATTGTTCCTTTCTCTTTAAGCCTAGCTAGCAGTAATTTGTTTGCCAACAGTTGATTTGTCATGCTGCTGCCGCCGGAGGACAATACAGCTGCTGCCATCTTCTGTTCTGGAAGCACGACCAATGTAGCATGTTGCAGTATCGTATCCCCACCCTTAGTCAACGCTTTTATCCCATATTCACTGAATGGGTATAGTTTCACACTATCCCAGCCAAGACCATAGTTGAACACATTTCCGCTATCTCCCGGCCACATTCCTTTTTTATATTCTTCTTGTTCCATCGCCTTGACTGCTTTATTAGAGAGAATTTCTTTTCTCTGTCCCATAAATATTTGTGAGAATCGCACCACATCTTCTGCAGTAGAAGAGATTCCTCCCGTACCAATCAGATTTACCATTTCACTTGGAAGCTGTCCCTGGTACGTCGGAGAATACTGTCCAGCCCGCTTTTCGTCTTCCCATTTGTCTTGCGATGTTATCGTATGATTCAGTTTTAATGGCTCTGTAAACTTTTGATGTAGAAATTCAGTAAAACTCATACCGCTGACTCTTTCTACCAAGATCTCAGCCAGCGTAAAACCGTCATTACAGTATACTGAGAACGCGCCAGGGTCTGCCTTCAAGTTTTGGTTGGACAATTGTTGCAACAAGATATCATGGGCATAAGCATCATTATCTTTAAATAAAAATGCATTATTGAATGTCGAACCTTGCAAACCCGAGGAATGATTCAACAGCATACGCGGTGTAATGCGCTTATATCGTTTATCTTTCATTTTGAAATCAGGAATATAGCGGGCAACAGGAGCATCCAAATCAACTTTTCCTTCGTCTACTAGTTTCATAACAGCCGCAGCCGTATATACTTTACTGGTTGAACCAATTCCGAATAGAGTATCTTTGGTTAGTGGCTCTTTTCCTTCTATGTCATTTTTGCCTGTCTGCCCCGACAAAATAAGTTTACCATTATCAATCAGCGCATACTGCACGCTTGTCGTCTCATAGGACTTCGTGAGTAGTTCAGCGTTCTCTGCAGCAATCTTCTCCAAATCTTTGCTAGCAACTTCTTGGCTAGATACAACCGGAGTCTTACTACTAGAAGACGCTATCGCTCCTGTTGGCAGGCTCATCGTTAGAGCCAAAGTAGCGGCTAACACCCCAGATAATTTATTTTCCATAAAAAAATGCCTCCTTAGATAAATGATTAATTTCATCTTTTATTTGTTCAATTACAAAAATTACATAAACTACTATTCTGGCTTTATCCATACTGTCGTAACAAACGGTAAAACCTTTCTTTTTCACATGTATGTTAGTACCATAAATGATTTTTTTATTTAGAATGCGCTTATTACTAGTTTGGTTTTCGTATAAATAAATCCTATTTATCCTCCCTCTTTTGTGCTTCTCTATATTTGTATCCTACATAATAAAAATTTCTTTTTTCTTATGCATTTCTTACAATTTCCTTACGTTCAAATCACTTCTATAATTAGGTAGGTTTTATTTTAAAATCTCCAGGATAATAAATTCTTATATAATCCCACGATTTCATAGAAGATGGATTAATAACCCTGCGCCAAATCATCATGCACATCTCTGATATATCCTTGGATTCCCCCTTCAACCTTTACCACAGTTCAAACCGATATCAACACTTCTTCACGTTCTTATAAATAGCAATAACTAATTAACTCCTTACCAGAAATACCTTAATATAGAAAAAGAGAGATAAGGTTAAAATGCCTTTATCTCTCCTTTTTTCTCACATATTATGCGAAGTTTTTTTGTTTTGGATTAATCTCTTTTCTTAGCTTGATGGCGATGCAGTACGATTTTATTTCAAAGACACAACGATCTTACTACACACTTTTTATTTATCCCACACTCTCATCTGCTAGTATTACTATTTTTTATTACTAATGTTGCCGTTTCACTCGGATGGCTAAGAGGAAAATGATGGCCATATGGAACAAAATCAACCTTACCAAGATACGATGGAGCAGAATAGCCTCTGTCATAATCCCCCCAAATAATGTGAAGATTATACTTTGTTACTTCATTGAAATCACCTTGATCGTTTTTCAGTAGTAAACTGTTAAGCTGAACCGTAGTATTTAAAATTCTAGGAGAAGTAAAACTGTTACTTATTTTTTCGATATAATGTTCAGGGATGCTCTCCATACTTTCAAACAAACCATTACTTAATAAATAACGCCCTATCAAATTAGTAGTTGCCAATTTTAATGTCCATTTGTTCATAAATTGGGGAACATTTAGCGATTTAGCATTTTTTTTAGCAACAGGTGGCTGAAGTAAAGTGATTGAATACTTCTTATCTATGTACTCTTGTACCAATGCTTCCAGAAGAATAAACGCACCGAATGAATGGCCAATTAGATGTGCACCATTAGTAGCTTTCTCCAATAACTTTTTCACTACATTCAAATAGACATCTAGAAGATTTTTCTCTCGTTTAAAAGGAGAACGTCCCAAACCTGGAAGATCCAAGATCCATACAGGTTGACCAGTTTTTTCATGAAGCTCTTGTGCTAAAGGAAATAAATCCTCTCCATCACTCAATAAACCATGTAATAAAATAAACGGTTTACCCTCTCCTTGTAATTGGTAAAGGGTATTGTTATCGCATAATGTTCGTTTAAATAAATGATTATGCTGGCCATTTTGATACATCATTCGATAATCCAGATCAGCTACTACGGCAGGGAAAAATTTCATTACATTCGTCTTCTTAAACCAATCTCCTCCCATAATTTTTTTCGCTGAAACATTTGAAAATTTTCTTTTTGTAATAAAATTCAGTCCATCAGAAGGAATTTTTGTTATTTTACTTACTCCACTATTCATAATTGCTTTCATAAGTGGCATTGGGACAGAGATTTTTGGTGCCCTCATATTCATACTTTCCGACATAATACTTAATAATTCAGCAATGTTCTGATCGTGCTGTTTGTCTTCAACAAGTGTATATGTTTGAATAGTCGGTTGCTCCAAT
This sequence comes from Bacillus sp. BB081, assembly GCF_008368895.1. Classification (NCBI taxonomy): domain Bacteria; kingdom Bacillati; phylum Bacillota; class Bacilli; order Caryophanales; family Bacillaceae; genus Bacillus; species Bacillus sp. BB081. The sequence continues at coordinate 1,833 of NZ_QOZX01000083.1, read as the reverse complement.
CTGAAAACCTGCACAATAAACTTCGCAAGCTCATCGTTTGAAATAAGTGGTAACCTATATCCCTTACCTCCAGGAATCACTGGCATGAGCCCTCTTCGCATACTCATCACAAGCAAACCTAATCCTGCTATCTGCTCTGTACTCCCTGTTTTACTACTACCGACTACAGTTGGCGGATTAATTACAGAAAGCGGATAACCTACTGCTGATGCCTGGTGACGGATATAAAGATCTGCTAAAAATTTTGTTCTCTCATATGGATTTTTTATTTTCAAATAATTGTTTCCTTCTTTAAACACATCAATTGCAATCTTGCTATTTTTATCATCAAAGGGACTCATATAACCTACAATATGAATAAATTGTTGCAAGCCCTTCAATTGATGAATGCTTTTAGCTAATTCACTAATGTGTTTGGCGCCATTTAAAAATACGGAAGCTGCCTCTTTACTTGTCGCTTGAATATCCATGGGGCCTCCTGCGTGAATAATCACATCCGTTTTCAATACCCTCTCCTTATCTTCAGCACTTAGACCTAAATCTATTTTCGTCAAATCACCTTCAATAAAGTGCATAACTGCCTTTTTTAAGATGCCTCTTTCTTGAAAAATGCGTATTGCTTTACTTTTCGACCTTACTAAAAGAAGAATTTTAACATCCTCTTTGGCTAATTCTTTTACTAATTGCTTTCCAATAAAGCCTGTTCCACCAGTTAAAAATACTGTTCTCATATAAAATCCCCTTTTTAGTACTGCTTAGTACTAATTTGATGTAAAAAAAATGCTTCTTTTATCGAAGCAATTTTAAAAAATGATCTGCTGTTTTCGTAATTACAGTTGCATCTTTCAATGTTTCTGAAATAAATAACGCTCCTTCAAGATTTGTAATAAAAAGTGATGCAACCTCATCAATATTAATCGTATTTCTGAATTCTCCATTCTCTACCCCTTGTTTAAGTAATAGAGAAACTTTCTTTTGTAATCCTATAAAAAAAAGACCTATTTTTTCTTTTATTTGCGTGGCCTGTTTAGGACTTTGAATATAAAGAGTGATAAATGGACAGCTCCCCTTATACTCTCTCGACTGAACTCCCTGTGATAATTGCTTTAAAAACAGTTGGATACGATCTTCAACTAAAAATTGGTTTTGAGAAAGTACGTCATCAATTGCAGATTGATACATTTCAATCCAATAATCAACGACCCCTTCTAATAATACTTCCTTATTAGAAAAATGATAATACACATTAGACTTTGAAACTTTGCTTACACGTACTAATTCATCCATACTTGTATAAGCAAACCCTTTTTCTAAAAATAATGTTGCAGCTACTTCAATCACACGTTTTTGATTCATTAATTTTACCTTTGTCATAACTAGAACTATATAGTACTAATTTAAATGTTGCAAGTATTTATGTTAATTTAGAAAAAAGTTTGATTAAAAAAGTTCCACTAACATTGATTTTACTGCAAAAAAATCTTATTTTGAATAAAGTTGAACTGAACCCCGAAATTGTTAATTCACTATCGTCTAATAGGGGTCACCATACATGCCCATCAACTTAAGAAAAAGAAATGCCCCCAAAACGAAAAAATGAGCGGCTTCTCAGAATAGCTATCTGTAGAGAAAGAAAATTTTAATTTAGGGGGATATGAAAGTATTAGCTTGATGGTGATGTGGTGCTCCCCCATCGCTATCAAGCTAATATTCTGAAGTACGCCCAAAATGGGAATTTTATATTTCTATGGTTAATTAGATCTTAGTTATTTTAGGAATCCTAAATTTCCTCAGTCCAATTTAGAAGTTCTTTTCAAAAAATAGGGTTCTTAA
>NZ_QOZX01000082.1:0-15989 GCF_008368895.1 Bacillus sp. BB081 | reverse complement strand
TATTAATAATAAAATAAAAAAAGCCCCCTGAAAGGAGCTCCTTACATTACAAAACACTTAAGAAATCCTTCTAATAACAGCTCTACTTAAGATTTTGGGTATGGTTATCACTCATCCACCCTCTGTTTATTACGATAAACAATTGCCCTAAGACTATTCTCTTTCTGTGAATTATTTCAAGCTCTCTTGATTTTCTCCTTTTGTAAAATTTACCTCAAAACAAATTAACTAGATAACAAAACGTAAAATAATAATGCAGCTGCCTCTTGCCGTTTCATACTTTGTTTTGATAGATAATCTGCTGATCCATCTTCATTATATATAACCTCAGGCCCTACTAAACGATGACCTACAATGTTTTTCACGGATTCTATTGCCCATTCATCAGTTTCTCCCTTTAATGTTGCATCTGCAGATGGCGCTCCTAACATTTTTAAATACTGCCAGGTAATCCATGCTGCTTCTTGTCTAGTAATTGCACGGCCTGGATGGAATTGTTCCCCTTCTTTTTCATATAAAATACCAATTTCATATAACTTTTGAATATGTGGTGCATATGGATGATTTTTCACATCAGAAAACACTGGTTCTTTTTTTGAAGGTGGCGTAAAGTAAGCAATTTGAGATAACCAATATGCAAATTCTGCTCGTGTAAGAGAAGATTCTGGAGTGAAATTCCCCTCCTTATTTGCTTGTAATACCTCGTATTGATGTAAAGGATTTATAAACTTAGCATATGGATGATTTTCATCTACGTCTTTAAATCTCTCAGGCTCACTTAGCTTCACCGCTGAACTACCAGAGTTCCAATGTATCATTTCTTTCACGGTACCATCTTTGTGAAGTTTAAACGCCATATAATTCCCTTTTTCATCCTCAAATAGTAAAGGGTCTATTTGTTTTAGCTCCTGTTTACCATATGCTTTATCACTTACATATAATTTTCCTTCACTTATGTTTACATGTGACATTAGGTTTTTTAATCTCAAATCTCGGTAAACCCCTTCAAATTTCTTTAATTCTTCTTCATTAGGGTTTAAATATTCAGGTTTTGTTTTCTCTGGGAAATATTGATTCATAAAATCATCAAATACTTCAACAGGTAGTGCTGAACTATCTTTATTTGTAACAACAAAAACTCCAATTTTATGCTCTGGAATTAACCACATTAAAGATGAAAAACCTGGTATATTTCCACCTTTACCAAACACATATTGCCCATTATGACTTTGCGGTGAAAAGAACTCAAATCCGTATGTCATATTAGGGTATTTGGGATGTAAAGCAAATTTTGTTTTTTGCATATCTTCTACAGTTTCTTTTTGTAGTATTTGGTTATTTTTAAATTTACCATCATTCAATTGAGCAATCATGAAATTGGCTACATCACTCCCTGTAGAAAACATACTCCCTTGTGGCATATCTGTTGGTCTTGTTTGATAAAATGGGATGGCATTACCTTTAGCATCATATCCTGTTGCTAACTTTTCTTTAATAAAATTAGTCATAACAAAACTGCTATTATGCATTTCTAAAGGGTAAAAAATATTTTTGGCCATATATTTGTAAAAAGGTGTGTTTGTCAGATTTTGAACAATATACCCTTGAAGCATAGAAGCAAAATTATCATATGTATATGTATCTCCTGGCTTTCTCACTACTGTGGGCATATTATCCTCTACATAATCTTTAAGCATTGTGTAATCATTATCTTGATAATGGATGTCCTCTGGTCTAGGGTCTACGTAATCAAACCCTGTTGTATGGGTAAGTAAATGCTCCATTGTAACTGGTTCACCCATGTTATTTTGGTACTTTAGTCCCCCCATATAATTTAATATATCTTTATTTAAATCAATTTTCCCTTGTTCAACTAATTGCATGACAGCACTAGCAGTAAAAACTTTTGATATTGACGCTAATCGAAAAACTGTTTTTTTAGGATCGATGGGAGTATTCTTTTCTTTATCGGAAAATCCGAACCCCTTTTGAAATAGAATTTGATTATCCTTTACAACGACAAGAGCTACACCAGCTGCGTTTTCTTTTTTCATTTTTTCTAGAATTACTTTATTGGTGAATGCTTCTACATCTTTAGGATTTAATGTTATAGGTGCAACGGTTTCGGCTTTTGAATAATTGCTTCCCAGAAAAACTAACAAAAAACAAACACTTACAGCTACTAACCTTTGAAAATAATTTTTCATTCTTTTTTTCCTATTCCCCAAATTAATTCCCCCTTTAATAATAGATTTATTGATTATTCAGCCATAGGTTAACCAACCATATTCTACCATTATATAGGTATTTTTTCTAATTTTATTTCAATTCTGTCATTTATTAACTACTCTCCTTTGGAATTAGTTCATATATATCATTAGGTTTTAGTTATAGTAAATGATATAGCATACAAAAATGTGTGACAGTCTTTAATGTAGACTTTCATCGACAGGTTTTTCATAACATCCTATATGAAGAAAACACCCATCCTTTATAATCAATACATTTGGATGAGTGTTTTGTAACGCATTACTTATTCTATTCTTACTGGCTATTAAGATATCTAAAATGATATCTTATTATTTAAATTCTATTAACTGTATATATCTTTTTCTATATTCTTTAACAACATTTCTAACCTATCCCTAGTAACTTGATTAAAATGTGGATTTAATTCCTTTATTATGAATTCAAGTAACTCATAGCTTATGTATTCACCCAATTTCAGTGAATACTGTTCAGCTAAAAAAGACTTTAATTTTTTAGAGATATCAATCTTATCCTTTTTACTAATCTTTATCCCCATTCGATAACAAACCCCTCTTAGATTAATCTTACATGCTAATCAAAATAATTTTTTAATATTTATGAAACTTTGCTGTTTACTACCTTATTAGATATACAACAAGGTAGCCTATTCATGTCATAATATTCAATCACCTGAGAACTAGTCACTGTTGCTTATCATTTTTATTTTCGAAGTACCTCTGATGTATATATTACACATTACAATATACAAAACAAAGCCCAAATACGGAACTTTTAACTTTATCAATTTTTTTAGAGACTTCACATAAAATTACCTTTTTCATATTATAAAAAATTTTTCTATAAATTTTTCATACTTTCTACCTTTTTGGCACTTTCATTACTATAAGTTGAAATTTTCCTCATTTTTAAAATAATACAGCCTAGACTCAATGCAAAAAGAGAAAATATCCCAAAAGTAACAGTGATAGTATTTAATGATAGACTCCAGCTAATTAGGAAAGATACTAATGCCCCCCCTAAACTAGCCGATGCAATAAATAGACTAGTCACTTGATCAATATTATTTTCCATAATATAGGAAGCTAAGATTAATGTTATTGGAAAAACACCCGCTATAACTAAACCAATAATAAAGATGATAAACAAGTACATACCTGCACCTCGAACAAAGGGAAATAAAGATAAAAGAATTACTAATGTAAAGCAACTAGATGTAATGTATGTCCAATAATTAAATTTATGGGCTAGCTTACTTACAAGTATTCTTCCTATAACTATTGCTAGCCAAAAACAAGATATACTTACTGAACTGATTAATTCATTATTGGTAAGAAGCATTATTGTAGATAAAAAATTTGCAAGATTAGTTTCTATGCCTGCATATAAGAATGCAAAAAGTGAAATAAATAATATAACTGTAATCTTTTCACTTTTAAATTTCAGAGTGAATGAGGAAAGGGATGCTCCTCCCTTTTCATTATTTTGAGGAGAAAAATTTAGAAATTTTGTACGTCCAAGCATGTACCAAACAAATAGTGTAAAAATAAAGAATAGTAATATCCCATAAGGAATAAAATACCATTCATAAAATTTTGTAATATAATTAACTAGTAACGGAAACCCTAGCGCCCCAACCCCAAACCATACTTCGAGAATACTAAATTTAGCAGCACTATTCCTTTCTGCTGAAATAATAAAGGAACCCACCGTAGTTTCTAACAAACCTGCTCCATAGCCTAATACAAAACAAATAACGGCTAAATATGCCCATTCTTTAATATATATAAAACCTCCTAGGACGATGGACATTACTAAAACACCTAATGTTATTGTTTTAAAATAATGATACTTTCTTACTAGTATGGGTGAACTTAGAACACCAAATAAAAAACCCGTAAATTGAAAAAATATTAAAACACCTAATTGATCAGGAGTTTTTCCATAATATTGTATTAATGAAGGAATTAAACTACCTATACAAACATGTATTATTCCTACAATAAAATAAAACAAGCAACCATAATAAAACATTAACCGCATCTTTTCTCAACTCCAATCCAAAATAAAAACAGGGATTTAAGTAAAAGTTTTAAACCCCTGTTTTTACCATAAAACTAAATAGTTGCTACAGATCGTTCTTTATTACTACTGCTTTTATCAAAAAACATATCCAATATTACTTGTGAACGAAATCCATCTTCAAATGTTGCTACAGACTTATTTGGTCCACCTTCCGCAGCATTAGCCCATTCTATAATTTCACTTCTAAAAGAATCAGACCATTCAAAAATCTCGTTTTCTGGATCGACTAGTAAAGGTAATGGTAACGGGATTTCATGTTTTTCCAATCCATCAAAGAGTATATATTTATTTGGCTCTTTAGAAGAATACTTATATTCTTTCTTCGTACCTATTACCTCTATACTAAAACCACAATCGTCAAGAAATGAACTTTTAGATGTTGTAATATTAACAAAAACCTTATTTTTCAATTGGCCATAAACCTCAGCATAGTCATCAACAAAAACTGGTTTGCTTTCTTTTTCCTTAACATTTGTTTTAATTTTAGTACGAACGGTATCCTCTCTAAAATCACTCTCAAATAAAAACCATAGTAAATCTATTAGATGAATTCCCAAATCTCCCAAGGCCCCACTAGTTCTATTACTTTGAAAATCATCTCGCCAAGTAAACGAAGTTCTCCTAAAAGCGCTATTCTTTTTAAAATGCAACCTTACCACTACTATTTCCCCTAATTCTTCATTTTGAATTAATTGTTTTAAAGCCTTAACATAAGATAGATAGCGATAGTTAAACCCCATTGAAGCTACTAAATTAGTATTTTTTGCTATTGCCATCATGTATTTTGCTTCTTCACAAGAAATAGCCATTGGCTTTTCACATAACACATGCTTATTTTTTAATAACGCTTGAACTGCTTGAGATTTATGACAAAAATTCGGGGAAGATATTATTACCCCATCAACTACTTCTAGTAACTCTTCATAGCTATTAAAAACCTTCCCACCAAAATCCCCTATCAATTTATCGGCATTCTCATAATTAACATCATACACTCCAACTAATTTACAATTATCAACAGTTGATAATGCTCTAGAATGAGCTCTTGCAATACTTCCTGCACCTATAATTCCAATATTCATTATATGAACATCCCCTTTTAATTAATAATGTGCTTTAGAGTATTTAAAATTCCAATCGAGTATTCACCTTGAGCTAACATTGAGTGTATTTTTTTAGCCTCTTCTGTTGCATTTTCTACTAAATAACCATGTCTTACAGCTTGTAGCATTCTTAAATCATTCCCACTATCTCCAAAAGCTATTGCATTTGTTTTATCTAGTTCGTACTTGTCTAAAATAAATTTCACTATCTCATCTTTACCTGTTCCAAGTGGAATAAAATCTACATCATAGCAATTTTCTGGATCACCAGCTAATGGATTACATTTGTTAATATTAACTCCAACTTGGAATACTTCTCCGATTTCTTCTATCTTTTCTAAATTCTTTGCATCAATAAATTCATTTTGCTCTTCATAATAAAAATTAAATTTGTACTTAGAACTTCCTAATTGTGTCTGAGGTCTTAAAAAAATTTCATATTTTATTTCTAGCAATTTGATAATTCTTTCAATCTTCGAAGAATCAAATCCACCCTCTATAATTCTGTCTTCCCAAATTTGATCATCTATAGTAGTCCCATTACTCTCAAAGTACGTTATTTCTGTACCTAATCCACTCGCCACAAAATGAGGAAAATACTGAATACCACCCTTTTTCATTTTTTCAACAATTGATTCTAAACTACTTCCCGTTACCCAACCAATTACTATATTCCCTTTACTTCCGTGTTCATACAAATACTTTTCTAACAATTTCATATTGCTTCTTTTAGAATCATCCATGTTATGAGGATAATAAGTTTCATCAAAATCACAGAACACTACATATTTCGGGTTTTTAACCTGTGGTAGTCTTTCAAAATTTAAAGACTTTAAAACTTCATTACTTATTGACATTGAATAATCCCTCCAAAACGAAATTTTGCTCTTCTAACATCATATTTGGATGTAAAGGTAGATGTAATATTTCTTTATGAACTTGCTCTGTATTTACCATATTATTCTGCAAATCATTTTCCTTTACCCACTTGGTATTTTGTTTATGAGATAATACTGGATAATAAATATCTGTTTCAATGTTATACAATTGGTACAATTTATTTTTCAACTCGTCTCTTCTTCCATTTTCAATTCTAATCGGAAAAAGGTGCCAGACATTATCTTCTGTCATCATAGGTAGTTTTATTAATTCTCTATCCTCTAAATCCTTTAACTCACGAATATATCGTTGAGCTAAATACGCTCTTTTTAAATTGTTGTATGATAAATACTTAATCCTTTCCAAACCAATAGCTGCTTGCAAATTATCAATTTTAGAATTGAATCCAAAGTCTAATACCTTTTTATTTTTTTTATCAATTTCAAATCCATGATAACTATATTGATTGCAACGTATTGCAAGAGTTTCATTATCGGTAACTATTGCACCAGCCTTACCACATACACCAAAATTCTTATATGGGTTAAAACTAAGAACAATAATATCTCCATATTCTCCAAGATTTGAAGAACCAATAGCTTGACATGCATCTTCAATAACTCTTAATTGATATATATCCGCGATTTCACGAATTTTTTTCATTTCACATTGTTTACCATACAAATGTACAGGCAAAATGCATTTAGTTTTTTGGGTTATAGCTTCTTCGATTTTAGACGGATCAATACAATAACTCTTCTGATCTATATCTACAAATATAGGTTTTGCTCCGACCGCTAACACAGCATTTTCAGTAGCAGCAAAACTATTAGCTGGCATAATTACTTCATCCCCCGGCTGGATACCAATAGATAACAATGACACCATAAGAGCATCTGTACCACTACTTGTTGCAATTACAAACTTTTTATTTAAATAACTTCCGATTACTTCTTCTAGTTTTTTTGAAAATGGTCCACTTGTAAATTGGCCTGTCGGTAAAACATCTTTTAAAACTCCTATAATTTTTTCAACCTCATCTTGAGAAATCAACCGATTAACTGGCATAAATTCTATTTTCTGTATATTTTTTCTGCTATAATTGAAAATATCTTTGTCTATATCAATATCTATTTTCAATTTATTTTCCCTAAATAATTTCTCTTTCATCCTGTGATTCGGTAATATATTACTAATTTCAAATTCTTTTTCTTTTGTTTCCCCCTGTAGGCACTTTAATAAAGCTAAATTGTCTTTACTATGTCCAGAAATTGTAGTAAGAGTTTTCACGTTAAATCACCTCTAAGAAATTATTTTGAAAATCATGAGTAGACTATATTTTATGTTATCGATTACATGTCAACATTTTTTTTACGGAGGGTTTCTCTATGGTAACAATTAATGAAATAGCTAAATTATGTAATGTATCAAATGCTACGGTTTCAAGAGTTCTAAATAATCATCCTTATGTAAATTCAGAAAAACGTGAGAAAATAATAAAAGTAATGCAAGAATTCAACTATACTCCTAGTTCTATTGCTAGGAATCTTAGAATAAATAAGACACAAACCATTGCACTATCAATTCCAAATATAGATCATCCCTTTTTCGGAAAATTAGCTAGAGAAATTTCTAAAGAATTATTAAAGCATAATTACAAATTGCTAATTTATCAGACTTTTTATGAGAAAAAAATTGAACTTGAATTACTTTCCTTACTAAAGAATAAGGCTGTAGATGGTGTAATTCTCGCATCCCTAGAAAATAGTTGGGAAAATATAGAGCATTATTTAGCATATGGGCCCATAATACTTTGTAATGAGTATGAGGAAAATGCACCTATTCCAATAATTTGTTACGATGAATTTGAAGCTGGATACAAAGCTGTTAAACATTTAATAAGTAAAGGTCATAAAAAAATTGGCTTTTGTTTTGATTCTCTTAATAGTCAAGCACAATTAAAACGCCAACAAGGTTATCTGCATGCCTTAAAAGAAAAACAATTACCATTCAATAAAAAATGGCTATTTGGAGATGCAATTACTATTAATGATGGGTTTAGAATTTTTGAGAAGCTAGATAAATTAAAAGATAAACCTACTGCATTATTTACAGGAAATGATCAAGTTGCTGCTGGAGTTATTAAAGGAGCTACTATTAAAGGGTATTCTATTCCAACTGACTTAGCTGTTTGTGGTTATGATAATCAATTAATTTGTACAGTTACAACCCCAACAATTAGTACTATTGATATTCCAATTGTTAAACTGAGTAAACGTACCGTTAACGAGATACTACTATATATAAATACAGATGAATCTATTAAACGTAAAATTATTGAATATCCTACAAACTTAATTATCCGTGAATCGACATAATTAAAACAAAAGTTTCTTCTTAAACTTATCTAATAAATAAAAATAAAAAGAGGACGTAAATAATAATGCGTCCTCTTTTTATATCAAATTAAAATAATCCATCAAAATGCTTTTCACGAAGCTAGATAGATAATGTTTTTAAGAAAGATAACAACTTACATATTAGCTGTTACAATAGGTGGTATCACATAATTCACACCTATTACAAGCATTACATATCACTCATATTCCGATACCCTTTTTAGATATATAGAATAATAAAAAAATGTGAAATTTTATATCATTATGTAAGACATTTGATATCAAATATATTACATTCACTATGAAATTAGTTTATTTATAGGATTTCTATAGATAAACAAGGTACTAAATTGACTCTTAAGTAGTCATTATCATTACATTTGTCAGAAAATTGAAAAAATATGTGTAGATAGATATCATTGTGAATGAATATATAATTAATTTTAATTTCCTGACATAATTTCACATAATTCTTAAACTAGTTTTTTGCGTGCATTATGAAATAAAATATTGCATCGTGTCAGTCTTTAAAAGATTATATATCATAACTTTAAGGGAGGAAGGAAAACTATGAAAATGAAAAGAAAAATCATGATGACGACAGCACTTGCAGCTACATTAGCTACAGGTGCACTACCGACTACATCGGTGTTGGCTGCAGAAAAAGAGGCTCCTATCCAACAAAAAGAGGAACAAGTGAGTATTCAACCATTAGCACAAAATAATTTAGAAACAGCTGTTAATGCTGCCTTAAATGGTCCAGAAGTCAAAAAAATAAAAGTGTTTGAGCATGAATTTAACGTAAAAGAAATAGAAGTAGTAAATCTAGGTGCAGGAAAAAAATATGTTAAGGGACAAATTTCACATCATTTAAGTTTCCGTCCAGATGATCAATTTTATTATGAGTTTACTGTGCAAGATGGAAAAGTAGTAGATAAGCCTGTATTTAATATTGATAGAGGTGGTTGGACACCATTTGCTGCTCCGCTTTTATCAATTCTTGCTGCGTATAATGGGATTCCAGTTAATCCAAATGATTTAAATGCACTTGGTCAACAGATTGGAAAAGTTATAGATGGAAGCTGGGAACATGCAGCCCAATCTATCGCAACTGTAGTTAGTTTAAGTTTTAATGAGTAGAATTTTTAAATTTTTTATTAGCCTTGCAGAGGCCCATTTTTCGTAGGTAGCCTTGTTATAAGAGATTCTGAAACAGCTATAAATAGATTTTTACCACTCAGTCACATTATCTTGATTTGTTAACCACCTTATCATTCATTATATGTCACAAAATAGAAGTCTTTTTTAAGACTTCTGTTTTGTTTGTATACAGTACCGCGGAAAATTTGTTTTTCACCTATCTATGCTTCTATTCTTTAAGAATCCGTTTGGCTATTAGATACAATTTATTACAACAAACTATTAAAGTCTCAAGTAAATTACTACCTCTATTTTTAATTTTTTCAATCACAAAAATTCATTACTTTAAGAATGAAAACAATAAATATAATAAAAAATCATTTTATTTTATTGTATCTATTATTTAAAAGTCAGGAGAGATAAAATGAACAAAATAAAAATGAGAAATTTCTTTAAAATTAGCATACTCACATGTTTTACACTAGCAAGTTTAAGTACACCATCTCCTATTTTAGCTGATAGTCATCCAGGTTATTCCTATGAATCCAATATAGGATATCAAAATCCATCGTGGATGTCGAAAGTAGAAGATTCAACAAAACTAAGTAAAATATCTATTCCAGGGACTCACGGTACAATGGCTTTACATGGAGCAAGTTTTCTTGATGAAAATTTGACAAGAAATCAAACTATGAGTCTACCCCAACAATTAAATTCTGGAATTCGATATGTAGATATGCGTGTTAAACGTGTAAAAGATTCTTTTGCAATGTACCATGGGATTGTAAATCAAAAAGCAATGTTTGAAGATGTATTAAAAGAGGCAATTCAATTTTTAAAAGATCATCCTACAGAAACAATTTTAATGCGCTTAAAAGAAGAAACTACTCCTGAAAGCGGCTCACTATCATTTGAAGAAATACTTAAAAAATACAAAGACCTTAATTCCTCCTATTTTTGGGATTCAAGTTCTGTACCAACTTCAAAAAGAAATAATCCTACTCTAGGCGATATCCGAGGGCAAATTGTAATCTTACAAAACTTTACAGCCTCTCAGCAATATGGCATTAATTACGATAGCTTAAATATACAAGATACATTTGAAATTGAAAACGGACCAGACGGAATGTATGAAAAATGGAATGCGGTGAAAACCCACCTTCAAAATACAAATAATAATTTTAACAATGATAAAATCTATCTTAACCATTTTAGTGGCACAGGTGGTGCAGCCGCATTTTTAAATAATGTATATCCTTGGTTTGTTGCAAGTGGAAAAGAGAACAGAAATACTGATAGTAGTCCTAAGTTGATTCAAACGAATCTCACTAATGCGTGGAGTGATTTCCCCCGCGATAGAAATGGACAAGTATATTATGGTGGTATGAATACACTTGGGACCGAACTCTTGCAACAAGGTGGAATTAAACATTCTGGTATCATCGCAGCTGACTTTCCTGGGCCAGGTTTAATTGACAATATCATTAAATTAAATGGTATACATTTGAATGAAAAAGAAATATTAATTTCGCAGATTTCATCCGAATCTAGCCCTTTATCCGGACAAAAAAACCGATCCAGTCAAAACTTTAAAATTGATAGTTTACCTGTAGGTACTAAGGAATTAAAATGGGTTATTGAGCCTTCAGAAAAAGATCATCCTTCTACTATTTCTTTCAATGTAATGATTGATGTTTCCCTAGGTACAGATTCTACTCGTTGGAAAAATATTTCACATGGATCTAGGACTGAAGCTTACACGAATACTAAATATTATATTGCAAGTCCAATTGGTGCCACTAACAAATTTACAGTGAAAATATACGCTATTACAAATTAGAAAATAAAGAATCCCAATGGAATTCCATTGGGATTCTTTAATAATTTCATTTCGTATATGTTGAGATGGAGATTAAAAACTTCACCCCTGTTTCGGTATTGCACATAGAATTAGTGATAACTACCCTTCCCCGCTTATCATTTATTCAAAACTGGCTTCCAAAGCGATAGGGCAAAAATCCAATTTGAGTCGCCATTTCCTTGATGATTTTGAACCGCTTCATACACTTTTCCTTCATGTACTACTCTATCACCTTTAGTGTATGCCTTTCTTGCATCCCATTTTTCATATGTGGAATCCTCTGACTTTGTCGTTACATTCAAAACATCACTTCTACTAGATTCATTTCCAGCTAAATCAACCGCCGTCACTACATACTTATACGATGTATTAGTCTTCAAATCTTTATCCATAAAGGATGTATTATCAGCTGCCCCAATTTTGTTCATAACCCCAGCGCTTTCTCTATATACAATATAATGGTCAACACCTACATTATCTTCAGACGGACTCCACATCAAATCAACAGTTGTCGCTGTTTTACTCATACTATGTAATCCTTTCGGTTGAGTCGGAGCTTCTGTATCTGGAGTTTCATTTGTTGTCTTAACCTTTAGTTTTTCACTTTCTTTTGATATGTTTCCAGCAGAGTCTAATGCCTTTATAGTATAGGTATATTCCGCATTTGCTTTTAGTTTTTTATCAGTAAAAGTTGTACCTGGTACCGTATCAATTACTTCTCCATTGCGTAACACTTGATATTCTTTTACACCTATATTATCAGTAGAGGCCTTCCATGTTAGTGCAACACTATTGGCAGAAACTTTAGACGCATTTAATCCAGTTGGTTGACTTGGAGCTACTGTATCGGGAGTTTCATTATTTACTAGATTTACATCAATTACATTATAAAACGCATTTGACGTATCTGCTACATCCCATACAGCTAAAATAACATGATAACCATTTCGATCAGTTGGTACATTAATTGTATGTGTTAAATTATTTGATGCGGCCGAACCGTCATGGTTCACAGTTCCAATTGGTTCTAATTCAGCACGTGTTAATGGTTTATTAGGATCCCATCCCTTTTTTGTAATGTAATAATGCCATTTACTTGTAGAATGTGCCGCTGTATATTTCCATGTAAATGTATTTGCTCCACCCATAATCGTATTTTTAAACCAGCGATTTGATGTTTGTTGGTCAAGAATCCCTCCAAATAGTCCTCCTGCCGAAGCGATTTTCCCATCAATCGGTCCACCATCTGGGAATCCTTTAGGTGCTTCTAGGCTTTGAGGCTCGTACATTATATTTCCACAATTTAAATTCAATGCTCCATAATTCTGACTACATAAAGCAGCACGACTGCTTGGCTTTTCAACAAATCCATGTGCATACGCACTTTGAGGAATCATTGTAATAGCCGTCATCCCTGCAGCTAAAACACAAGCACCAATTCCTTTTTTACTTTTTCTTAATCTTTCAAATTTAGATGTAAATTTCAAATTCATTCTTGTCCCCCCAATATATTATTGTTATCGCTAATATAATAGCAATATAAAGATAAACGAACAAATTACTAGTAAATATACTAATATCACTCATACATTGTTACATTTATTATTATTTTTAATCTCATATAAAAATAAAATAAATACAATAACTCTATTTTGTAACATTATGTATTAATAGAGGAATAAAATCCTTATATTATTTCACAAAAAATTCAAATATTAATTTAAAGAATTATATTTACCCTCATGCTGAAAAAATACAATTTTAAAGTAAAAAAGTCTGGAAGAAGCTGATTAAATCAGTCTCCTCCAGACTTCACACTTCTACTATACAACATACATACAAGTCATTTCCAAGGCTAAATTCACACATATTTTCTAAAACCGAAAAAACACAATAAATAATCTGTTTATATTCAAATGGTGAATGCACACAAACACTTTAATCTTAGATACATGTTCCTATAAAATACCTCTAGATATCCAACTTAACTTTATAGTACTTGTGAATAGTCATCTTCTACCCTGTGAATCCTTACTTTAAACAAATCATCTAGAGATTGATAATGTAAGGTAAAAAAGAGAATTGACAATCCAATTCCCCCATAACATTCTATTAATTTATTATATGATTTTTACCTAATAAGGTACAGGAACAAACAAAAAACTTCAGTGTGATTGCAATTATTATAAATATAAACGTTTTTAGGGTGAAACGTTTAAAGGGTACTTTACTGAATTGTTATTAACTGCTCCTGTACCTAGTATTTAAATTAACTTATGTCAATATATTTTACAATACAAGTGTTAAACGTTACATATTTCTATATTTAATGATACATTTCATCAATATAGCCCCCTAATCTTTAGGCTAAATATAGAAATTTAGGCTCGTTAGGATTTAATTGTGGAATTCTCATCATTGCAAATGAATTGATTAGGCACATAACTGTCACAAATTAATTACTTATCTATTTTTTCAACTATGAAAATTTTATTACCACTTCAATATTTACTCTTAAACTAAAACACATTTATACCTACAATTAATTTATTATCTTTCAAAAGAGTCGATAGTTTTATATTTTTTATTTTTTTATTGTACATTTGTACATTTGATGTTAGGATTATGCCTATTAAAATTGAATCCTAACGATTCTTCTTTATAATTTCTATATTTTAAATACCAAATAAAAATATAGATTCTGAAACACGATCAAAATCAGAACAAAAATGTCGTTATTTTACAATGATGTCGTGGAATACCTTTAGAATGGAAAGATACATGCAACAACGTGTTAAGGGGTTACAGGGGGAACAAAAATGAGAGACTTTTTTGATGATAAGTATAAAAATATTGAATTAAAAAGGAGGTTAATAAATTTAATAAGTGACATTAGCGAGTTCAAAGGAAAATTAGCTGCTTATCAGGAACAAAACCCTGACATATTTAATAATTTAGAAAAAACTATACCACTACATTACATAAAAAATTTCACAACTATTTATGAAGATGTAAAAGTTCCTAATAAAAGATTAAAAGAGCTTATTTTAGATGATATCGTACCTCAAAATATTTCTGAAGATGCTATTTTTTGTTATTATCAAACACTTTCTTTTGTACATAAAAACTCCTGTACTTTATTAATTAATCCAGCAACTATACAGGAATTGCATTTTCAACTAATACATTACATTACCTCGGACAGTGCCAAATGGCGTGAAAAACCTTTTATTATTCCAGGAATTCCAGAACATGGAATGCACTTGAATAGTTACCGCATTCTTCCGCATGAACTTATTCCACAGTTTATGGAGCAATTATGTGATCAATACAACTCATTAAATACTAGTAAGGGGCTACATTCACTTTTATTAATAGCTCGTTTTATATTAAATTTTTATTGCATAGTCCCTTTCAATCAAGGTAATAACAGGCTGGCATTTATGTTAATGCAATTGCTGTTAATTAAGAGTGGACATACATTTGTAAAATATGTATGTTTGGATAAATATATTAAGAAACATGAATCTGATTATTACAATTCGATTTATAAATCTTCGGTGAATTGGTACTGCGAGGAACATAATAATAGCTTTTGGTTAAAAACGTTTTTAACAATTATATTAGAGGCTTACAAAGATCTTCATAACACAGTTCTAGATTCTATATGTAAACATACTAAAGTTGAGAGAATCCAGGATTTTATACTTAAACAAAAACAACCCTTTACTAAGGAAAGTATTCGTAACACTTATCCAGACATTGCAGAGAGTACAATTAGTAAGGCATTAAATTCCTTGCAATTATTTGGCCATATTAAGCTAGTTACAAAAGGACGAAACGCAACGTGGATTAAAATTTGACCATACTTTCAAGATACCTGAGGTTCAAAAATTCAATTATAACTTTATCATTGAATTTCATGACTTTGAACTCATATTCATTGAATTTCACTTTAATTTTTAGCTATTATTACTTTTTTAGTTATTTCTAATTCCAACAAGATATTTTATAGGAAAAGGTCCGCTTTCCTCCGCCTTTTCCTATAAAAAAATTAGATATAAACATAAAATAATTGTCGAAAAAAGTCGTATTTTAATATTTTTTCTTTATTTTCTAGTTGTAAACGTTTCAATTTCATGTTAACATCTTAATCAAACAATAGATGGTAATAAAAATGAAAATATTTCTTTCCCTTAGAAACATATAAACGTACGGTACTATCAAGAAAATAAGGCCAAAGAAATATTTGAT
>NZ_QOZX01000081.1:0-24359 GCF_008368895.1 Bacillus sp. BB081 | reverse complement strand
GCATAGGGGAACGCAGTCGAAGAAATAAAAGCAATGAGTAAATACGAAACTTTATCAAATGAAGAACACAGTGTTGCACATGCTTTATATAAATATGTAATTTAATATAAAAAGAAAAAAAGAGTCCAACTGGTTTCTTTTTTTCTTTTTATTAGGGGTAAGGTATTCTATTAGTTTCATAGAAGCCTTATTACTTTTTATTATATAGAATATATTGGAATAAATGTTTATATTTTTCATATTAATTGTGAAAATTTTATGAACTTTATATTTTTTGTATTTTTATACTACTAAAATCGATGTGTATGACTCTGATATTAAAATCCGGTTTCTGCATGAGTACCCGTTTTAGGTTGGTCGTACATTCAGAATTAATATGTGATGAACAAAATACGTACTGATTAAGGATTCATTTTATACGCAAATTCTTCTCTATTTTAATTGAAAAATAAAATTTATTCGAATAATTATTCTGCAGCTATATACCTAAAAGCACATTCTACGTATAATGGAGAAGTATAAATTTTGAATTTGTATTAATTTTACATATTGAGGTGAAAAAGGAATGAATGCGCGGCTAATGGAACTTATTGATGTGAGTACAATAGAAACCATGGCAGAACAGTTTTATAAATTAACCAACATATCACATCAACTTCTTGATGCTGAAAAAGAATGTATATTTTCTTTTGGAATAAATGAGATGAAAATATGTAAACTTCCCAAAATTGAAATCCCCATTTTTTTATACAATCAACATTTAGGATCTTTTGTAGTATGGTCAAACAAAAGTGACATTTTCAATTGTCAAAAATACTTTGAAATGCTTTCAAATCTAATTATAGATGGAGCAACAAAGGTATTTCAAAGTAAAAATACAACGTTGCTTTCTCGAAAAGAGGAGGAACTGCATACGATTTTACAAAATATGCCTGTTATGGTTGATGCGCTTGATTATAATGGAGATTTTGTTTTGTGGAATCGGGAGTGTGAAATTGTAACAGGTTATACAGCTGAAGAAATAATAGGGAATCCAAATGCCCTACAATTATTGTACCCAGATCATAATTATCGTCACCAAATACAAACGAAATTTTTAACTTGTGGAAAAAATTTCAGGGATTGGGAAATGCACTTAACATGTAAAAATGGTGAAATCAAAACAATCATGTGGTCCAATATATCAGAACAGTTTCCTGTAACAGGATATAGCTACTGGGCTGTCGGAGTAGATATTACACATTTAAAAGCGATAGAAGACCAGTTAAAACAACAAACGTCTGAATTGGAATTAATTTTTAAGGCTTTACCAGATTTATGTTTCTTAACAGAAGATGATGGCACAATTATAGATTATAAAGCAGGATCCCCTTCGAAATTTTACGTACCGGCACAAGCTTTTATGGGAAAAAAGTTTTTCGAAGTATTACCATCTCCAGTAGCACAGCAATTTCAGGAAGCAATTCATCAAGTGAAGGAAAAAGGGACGAATGTAATTGTTGAATATCCACTTACAATTAATGGGAGTGTCGATTTCTTTGAAGCTAGATGCTTACCATTATTACATGATAAAATTATGATCATTGTACGCGATATTACAGAACGGAAAAAGACAGAAGAATTGCTAAATAAATCAGATACACTTGCAGCAATTGGTCAATTAGCAGCTGGTGTGGCTCATGAAGTGAGGAACCCATTAACTGTCATTAAAGGGTTTATACAGTTATTTCAAATTAATAAAGAAGATCAAGAAAAATATTTTGATTTAATGCTTTCTGAAATTGAAAGAATAGAAGCGATTCTTCAAGAGTTTTTATCAATTGCTAAAACAGATGAGATAAATACAGAACAAAAAAATATTTATCAAATTTATAATAATGTCGTATCGTTAATGAATACAAAAGCAATTATGACGAATATTCAAGTGGAACTATATGCAGACACCAAAGACATAAGCATTGAATGCTCAGAAAATCAATTGAAACAAGTGTTTATTAATATTTTGCAAAATTCAATCGAAGCTATGCCAGATGGCGGGAAAATTACAATTCATATTAAAGAGATAAGCGATGAAGGTGTCATTATTCATGTAATTGATGAAGGAATAGGGATACCTGAAGATAGAATTAAGAGATTAGGTGAGCCTTTTTATAGTACGAAAGAAAAAGGTACCGGTATCGGATTAATGTTAAGTTATAAAATCATTGAAAGTCATCAAGGGAATATAAGTATTATGAGTGAAGTTGGAGTCGGGACAACAGTAACGATTTACTTGCCGAAAGCTCAGAGCGAAAAATCTCTATCAAATTATGATGATAGATTCGAATCAATACGTCCAATTATTAACTCTTAAATTACTAAATCCCCAATAACCGAAAGCTTAACTTTTGGTTATTGGGGATTTTTATATTTAATTTAGTAAACTTAACCTTTTCGTTACAAGTCTCTTCAAACGTTTATATGTTTCATACAGCATTAAAAATTGCAGGTGTAGATTATGTGAAAAATAGTTCATTAAATATTAAACAGGAGTACTTTGATAAAATGAGGTATTATTTCAGGCAATTTGGATTAGGTGTTCCAACGGGTATTGATTTACCGAATGAAACAGCTGGACAAATTGGTAAAAAAGATAATCAACCTGGTTTCTTACTAGACTACTCAATTGGCCAGTATGACACCTATACGCCACTTCAGCTTGTACAGTATATTTCAACAATCGCAAACGGTGGATATCGAATGAAGCCACAAATTGTTCAAGAGGTAAGAGAGCAAACTTCGCAAAAAGATGAGATTGGTAAAGTGGTGCATGCAGTAGAACCAATCGTTTTAAATAAGATAGATATGAAAGAGGAATATATAAATCAAGTAAAAGAAGGATTTAGAAAGGTATTCCAAGCAGGTGATGGAACAGGAGTAAGGGCGTTCCAAAAAGCATCTTATAAGCCAGCAGGTAAAACAGGGACAGCACAGACAGTATACGGTGGAGAAAGTGATATTGGAAGAAATGAAAAAGGTGAGCGAAGAGAATGTTATAATTTAACGTTAGCAGGATATGCGCCGTATGATAATCCTGAAGTAGCATTCTCTGTAGTTGTGCCGTGGGTTATTAATGATAAATCTGGTATTAACTCTGATATTGGAAAAGAAGTTTTAGATGCTTATTTTGAATTAAAAAATAAGCGATTGACTGGAGAAACTACAAAAATAGATGGCTCTCAAGAAGGTTAAAACATATGAAATGTTATAGAAACTAGAGTCGACTTATTTAGAAATAGGTTCAAAATGGGTGATAGAGAGGTAAAATCATTCTATCAATTATTCACATTTTATAAAATAAATCATATATTGATAGCATAGGACAAGCTGAAAAGCTTATTCTAACCTCACAGAACACTCCTTATCACGGTTTGGCATCTACTTATGTAGATGCCTTTTTTAATTTAATCACTAACAATTATTTATCAACCTAAAGTAGCAAGCATATTAGGACTATTAGGTGAAGATTGACGGTAATAATTACAGTATGCTTAATAAGCGAATTGAAATGTAAGGAGTGAGAAATAAGTGCTAAATATTTTAGTGGTTAATTTTCCAGCAGAGGGACATGTAAATCCTACATTAAGTTTAGTCAAAGCCTATACTGAACGAGGTGATCACGTACATTATATTACGACAGAACAATTTAAAGGCAGAATTGAAGATTTGGGAGCTACTGTATATACACATCCAGATTTATTAAAGGAGATTTCTATTGATTCTGAAACTCCAGATGGGCTGAATTCTTTCTTTCGTGTACATGTTCAAACTTCTTTATATATATTAGAAATTACGAAACAATTATGTGAAAACATACATTTTGATTTCGTAATTTATGATATATTTGGCGCTGGAGAGTTAGTAAAGGAGTATTTACAAATTCCAGGAGTACTTTCTTCTCCTATATTTTTAATTCCTCCAGAATTTTTGGAGACGTTACCTTTTCATCCAAATGCAGAAATACAATTCCAGCCTGATGAAATTTCTGAAAAATTATTATATCAAATGGAGCACGAATTTGGAGTAAAGCCCAAAAATAATCTTCAATTTATGCATAATAAGGGGGATATTTCTCTCGTTTACACAAGTCGTTATTTTCAACCTAATAGCGATGCGTTCGGAGAAAATAACATTTTTATTGGACCGAGTATTTCAAAGCGTAAAACAAATGTACAGTTTCCACTTGAATTGCTTAAAGGTAAAGAAGTTATATATATTTCAATGGGGACACTGCTTGAAGGGCTTGAACCATTCTTTAATACGTGCATTGATACTTTCTCGGATTTTGATGGAATGGTTGTAATGGCAATTGGTGATAGAAATGATCGTTCTAAAATTAAGAAAGCGCCAGACAATTTTATAATTGCTTCATACGTACCCCAATCAGAAATATTAAGTGAAGCAGATGTTTTCATTACACATGGCGGCATGAACAGCGTACACGATGCTATTTATTTTAATGTCCCATTTGTCATCATTCCACATGATAAAGACCAACCAATGATAGCGCAAAGATTAACTGAACTTGAAGCAGCACATCGGTTATTGAAAGAGAATGTTAATGTGCAAACGTTAAAAGAAGCGGTAACAGATGTTCTTTCAAATAAAAAGTATAAGCATGGTATACGAAAACTGAATGATAGTTTTTTAGAATGTGGTGGTTCAAAAGAAGCAATTGCAGTGATTACATCTCTTTTAAATAAATAGTTTAGACAATATAAAAGCATAGAGGTACTACCTTTATGCTTTTATATTATTATACTGCAAACTGCACAGCAGTATTTGCATGTAAAAAAGCGGTATCAAAAACAGGTACAGTAAGGTCGTTTTGGGAAATGAGCAATGGTATTTCAGTGCAGCCTAGCAATATACCTTCTGCGCCGTTTTGAATTAATGAGTTTGTAATTTGTAAAAGTTTTTCTTTTGATGCTTCTGAAATAATTCCTTTACTTAATTCATTTAAAATAACATGATGAATAAAATTTCTTTCCTCTTCATTTGGGATGATTGTCTCAATATTAAAATTTGCTAGACGTGATTTATAGAAGTCTTGTTCCATCGTTTGTTTCGTACCCAATAGTCCGATACGCTTTATATTCTGTTCTACCATTTCTTTAGCACTTATATCACCAATGTGAAGAAGTGGAATAGATATTGCATTTGCTACTTCTTCAGCAAATAAATGGACCGTATTGGAACACATTAATAAACAATCAGCTCCGGATTTTTCAACCTTTTTTGCAACTGTGACTAATTCGTTTTTCACTTCTTCATATTGATGATTTTGTAATAAAGTAGTTACTTCTCCAAAGTCCATGCTATATAAAACAAGCTTTGCATTTTGATCGTATTGAGAGAGTGTAAGTGTATTAATATGTTTATAGTATAACGATGTAGATTCCCAACTTAGTCCACCAATTAAACCGATTACTTTCATCGTACATTCCTCCCGTAACTATTTTGAATTCATTATTTCATAATTCCTATAAGAATACAATGATTTAAATGTACCGTTAAACGAAAAATAAAAATAATTAGAAAAGTGTTGAAATTTATACTTATTAGTGCCATAATACGAATTACAAATTAATACTTATCCAGAGAGGTGGAGGGAACGGCCCTATGAAACCTCAGCAACCCCTATATAAATTTATAGGAAGGTGCTAATTCCGCAGAGGACACGATGTGTTTTTGGAAGATAAGAGGATTCTTGAACGTGAAGAAAATGACCTCTTATGTAAGGGGTCATTTTTTGTTGTATAGAAAGGGAGTGTCGATGCATAATTCATTTTC
Source organism: Bacillus sp. BB081 (assembly GCF_008368895.1). Lineage (NCBI taxonomy): Bacteria > Bacillati > Bacillota > Bacilli > Caryophanales > Bacillaceae > Bacillus > Bacillus sp. BB081. The sequence continues at coordinate 18,527 of NZ_QOZX01000081.1, read as the reverse complement.
AAAATAAATATAGAGTAATAAAAGTTGACTAATATGGGAGGGGAATTGTAATGAACAAATTATCAACAAAGTTAGTAGTAGCAATCGGAATTGGAGCAGCATTATACGGGATATTAGGACTTTGGGGATTTTCTATTGCACCAAATACATTTATTAAACCTGCATTAGCTATTTTAACTGTTTTTGGAGCGTTGTTTGGTCCAGTGGCAGGACTTTTAATAGGACTTATCGGTCATACCGTAACAGATACAATCGCTGGATGGGGTATTTGGTGGGGTTGGGTTATTAGTTCAGGCATTATCGGCTTTGCAATGGGACTCATTCAAAAAAGAGTTAGCTTTAGTGTGAAAAACGGGACGTATAATAAGCGGGATATTTCTTATTTAGCCATTACTGGGTTAATTGGTATTGCCATTGCTATTATATTTGCTGGGGCATTCGATGTTATTGTGATGGGAGAACCATTTGACAAAATTGTTATACAAGTATTAGGAGCAACAATTGCTGATGTTATTGTATTTTTAGTTCTTGGATTGCCAATTACAATAGGTCTAGCTAAATCTAATAAGAAACATACACATTTAAAAATTGAAAAGTAGGGATGTTAACATGCAACCAATCATTTCTTTTGAACAATTCAGCTTTCAATATGAACATGCTGCGCAGCCTACTGTAAAAGACATTACATTTCATATATACCCTGGAGAAAAAGTACTAATTGCTGGACGAAGTGGTTCAGGGAAGTCAACGTTAGCTCATTGTATAAATGGGCTAATCCCCTTTTCTTATGAAGGGATTAGTACTGGTAATATTTTAATTGCCGGAAAAGACCCGAGGAAAGAGAGTGTTTTTGAACTGAGTAAACAGGTAGGAACAATTTTGCAAGATCAAGATGCTCAATTTATTGGTCTTACAGTAGAAGAGGACGTAGCTTTTTATTTAGAAAATGAATGTGTAAATCAAGATGATATGAAAAAGATTGTTTCGGACTCATTAAAAAAGGTAAAGATGCATGCTTTTCATAAACAAAGTCCACATGAATTATCAGGAGGGCAAAAACAAACTGTTTCTTTAGCAGGTTTGTTAACAACAAATGCTGATATATTATTGTTCGATGAACCGTTAGCAAATTTAGATTCAACAAGTAGTTTACATACGATAGAACTTATTAAAGGCATACATAAACAATATAATAAAACAATTGTAATTATTGAACATCGAATAGAAGAAATGTTAAACCTGGATTTAGATAAAATCATTTTAATGAATGAAGGGGAAATTGTTGCGATAGGGACACCAGAAGAGATTTTAGCGTCAAATATATTACCATCTATCGGCTTAAGAGAGCCTATGTACGTAGAAGTATTAAAGAAATTGCAGTTTGATGGTAATAATGACGTAATATACTACCCACTTGAAAATCTTCAAAGGGAAAGTGTTCGTAGCGTAATAAATGAGTGGATGGAGAAGCAAGTTTCTTGTAAAGGTACTCCTACAAAAAAAGAATTATTGAAAGTAGAGAATTTGTCATTCTCCTATCCTAATAAACAAAAAGTATTGGACAATGTAAATTTCTCCATATATGAAGGTGAAATTGTAGCACTTTTGGGCCATAATGGAGCCGGTAAATCAACATTAGCTCATAGTCTTATAGGCATAAACAAAACAAAAAATGATAGGATTGTATTTGATGAAGTAAATATCAATTCTTGGTCTATTCGTAAACGTGGTGAGGTTATATGTTATGTGATGCAAAATCCAAATCATATGATTACACAACCTACTGTTATAGAAGAGGTTTCATTTTCATTAAAATTAAAAAAGGTTTCAAAGGAAGAAATTAAGCTTAGAGCGGAAGAAACATTAAAACTTTGTGGTTTGTATCCATTTCGAAATTGGCCAATTCAGGCATTAAGTTATGGACAAAAGAAGAGAGTAACGATTGCATCTGTACTAATAGCAAATCCGAAACTTATCATATTAGATGAACCGACAGCGGGACAAGATTATTATCATTATAAACAGTTTATGTCGTTTATTAGAAAACTAGCTGTACAGGGAATATCTTTTATTTTTATCACACATGATATGAATCTCGCTTTAGAATATGCAGACAGAGCGATTGTTCTAGATGAAGGGGAAATTATTGCGAATAATTCCGCGTGCGTTGTATTAGGGGATACAGAAACGTTACAAAGGGCGAACCTAAGGGAAAGTTCTTTATTCGAACTAGTTAAATTTAGTGGAATTTCATATCCTGAAAGGTTTATGGAACATTATTTTGAGGATATTAGGAGGGAGGAAGGTGTATAGTACATATTTTCATCGCATGGATGAAGCAGTGAAATTGTTGTTATTTATTTTTTGTATGACACTTACTTTTTTGTTTTTTGATTTTCGTATATTGCTATTTGTATTTATGATTGGATGTATCGGACTACTTATTGCTAAAATCCCATTTCGTAAAATTTGCCTTGTTTTTACTGTTATATTTACATTTAGTTTATTAAATTCTGTCATGATTTTATTTATTACACCAACTCATGGATCTGAATTAACCGAAACATATACTTCGTTTTTACATATCGGATATGCAACAATTACATATGAAACATTATTTTATGCAGCTACACTTTCATTAAAATATTTTACGTTATTACCATTTACACTTATTTTTATATATACGACTGATCCAAGCAAATTTGTGAGTAGCTTAAGTAAATTTCGAATTCATTATAAGATTACATATGCAATAAATATTGCATTACGTTATATACCTGATATTCAGTCCGAATATAAAGTTATTAAACATGCGCAAGAGGCGAGAGGAGTAGCTTTTGAAAAAGGAGAAGCAAGTTTATGGATTCGTATGAAAAACCGTGTCATAATTTTTTGGCCTTTAATTATTCATTCACTAGATAGAATCGATACAGTTTCAAATGCAATGGATTTAAGAGGATTTGGAAAGAAGAATACACGAACTTGGTTTTATACAAATAAAGCGAAAAGCGGGGATTTCATTGCTTTATTTGTAGGTGTTTTTATTTTAATTGTTGCAGTGTATTTAAAGTTACATGTATTTCAAAACTTTTGGTATCCATTTTAAAGCACTCTCAAATGAGTGCTTTTACTTATTTTTATGTGGACATGCTCAAAAAAGGGATATTTACATAATGTATAATACGAACCAGTTAAAATGATCAACTACCTATTAGTTTTCAAACCAAAAGGAGGAGAAAATATGAGTTACGGTGGTTCTTGTGGTTTTGGTGGAGGTTTCGCGTTATTAGTTGTGTTATTTATTTTATTAATTATCGTTGGATGCAGCTGCTGGGGCGGAGGGTACTAATTTCTAATTAGTTTCCACAAATGTAAACTTAAAAAACATAGAAGATACTTATGTATCGAAACAAATAAAAAAGGAGCAATTATGCTCCTTTTTTATTTGTTTTCAGATGAGTTCATATTACATTTCGGCAATGTAATTGTCAAAGTTGTACCTTTATTAATAACGCTTCGGATTTTCAAACTACCTTGCATCGTTTCAATGATCTTAACAGCAACCATTGTACCTAAACCTGTACCTTTTGTTTTTGTACTAAAATATGGTTCACCAAATCGATTTACTTGCTCTTGTGACATACCAATTCCGCTATCCTCAATCCGAATAATAACTTTATTATTACTAATAGATGAGGAGATATGTAAAGTACCACCATTAGGCATTGCTTCAATCCCATTTTTTATTAAGTTTAAAAAACATTGTTGAAAGTGCTGTTTATTGCCTACAATTGTTGCCGTGGAAAAATCTTTTGTAATATGTATTGTATTCATATTGCATAATGGTAAGATCATATTAATAACTCGGTTCAATTCTTGTTCTACTGAAATATGATCTAATTTTTCTGAAGCAGGTTTGGCAAACGTTAAATAATCATCAATAATTCCTTGTGCACGATGTAACTCTTCAAGTATATGTTCAATATACTCGTCTCTTGATTCTGGAGTTAAATTAGGTGTTTTTAAAAGTTGAGTAAATCCTTTTACGACAGTTAAGGGATTTCTTACTTCGTGCGATATACTAGCAGCAAGTTGGCTAACAATCTCCATTTTTTCCATTTTAATCATCTTCGATCGCATACATACTGCATCTTTTAAAACTTCATTAAAATAAATGACAAACAACATCAAAATGGTTGGTAATATTATAAAATAAATAATGTACAAATTATTCACTTCAAAATCTGATAAAGTTAATACAATTACAGTTGTAAATATTGCTAGAAAAAATGTTAAAAACATTCCATAAGCTACTTTAATTTTTCTATTATACTTATTAAATTTTGCGGATGCGAGTGCTGTAACGATAAACATTGTGCCATAAACTAGTATTGTTAACATACTAAATCCATAAAATGAAAATCTTGTAATTAATAAAATAGCAAACAAAATGATACCAACAGGGAAGCCACCATAAAGTGTGCCTATTATAACTGGTATTTGTCTTAAATCATGAATACAATTTTCATCCATATAGATTGGATAGCGCATACATAAAATAAGAGGGATACTCGTACAAAGGATAATAAGTAGTTTTTTATATTTCTTTAAATAGCGTCCGCTATCATATATAAAATAAAAAATAAATATACTACTTAAAATGTAAAGAAGATTATTTAATACGTTTTGATTAATATAAACAAAGTTCATAATATTTTCCTCGTTATTTTGAATTTCCATTTTATATGTATTATACATGATTATAGTAGAAACTTTATGTTTTTAATAATATAGGTTATATCTTTTCAGCATTTGCCACGTTTATCCACTCTTCATAAAATACTTTAACTGATTCATATCGTTCAGCTCGGCTTTCATTTACAGCACGATACGCTATTTCATATAAATCCTTACTTGCTTCCCATTTTGTAAAGGAACGATCTTTTCCACCTCCTAAAATTTCGAAAGCCATCGCCCCCATATTAAATACATTTGTTCTTGCATCAATCATAGCGTTTAGCTCAAATTCTTCAGGAGACATAAAACGCGAGGAACCCCATAATCTTCCCATTTTATTCATGTATGGTTTTTTAGAATATAAATCAATATCACAAATCTTCGTCTCATTTGTATGGAAATTATATAAAATACTACCGTCATAAAAATCTATTGCTACATAGTTCTCCTTTTCGACATATGTATGGAAAGAAAACATAGCATTTAAGGATTGAATTCGCTCCAAAACAGATAAATGCTTATATTTATAATAAGGAGAGTTTGGATTTTTATATTTCTCAGGAGGCGGGAAACTCCAATGTGAATGAAGACATTCGCCATCAAACCAATCGAAAATTAATACATATCCAGAGTGAACTGGAAAGTGTTCAATTAGTTTTATAAGCGAGTCATGCTTTAATTCCTCATATAGGAAAACTGATTTTTTTAACCTTTCAATAGCGTCTTTCACAGTTCCTTCATATGCAAGTGTTTGTGCCCCTGCATATTTAATAAATTTCTTACGCCCATCTTTTTCTACACCAAAAGATAGATTGCCTGAATCTTGCTGGTCAAAAACGGCAAATACGGTTCCTAATTTCATAAGCCAATCAAAATTATGATGTTCTTTTAACTGGAATGTAACTTGATTCAATTGAATTTCAACTGGAATATCTTTCATATTATACCTCGCATTTATTATAATAAAGTTGTATATTTCAGTATTCGACATATTTTGTAAAAATCCTATGTTAATCACATGAAATTTTATAAATATAATAATAAACACTTATAAGAGGGTGAACAATATGGAACAACAAATCGTTATTAAACCATATCAAAAAGATTGGTATGAAGAGTATGGAATAGAAAAAGAGAAATTTATTTCATTATTTGGAGGAGAATGTATCGCTATTGAACACATAGGGAGCACATCTGTACAAGGATTAGGAGCGAAACCTCTAATTGATATGATGATTGGCGTAACGGATTTACAAATTACTGAAAAGTGGATTGAAGATTTATTAAATATTGGATATGAGTATGTTCCAAAAGAAACACCTAATCGACGTTTTTTTAGAAAGGGAAAATGGAGAGCTGGTACCCATCATTTGCATGTTTATATTTATAATAGTGACGAATGGAAAAACAATCTTTTATTTCGAGACTTTCTAATAAAAAATGAATGGGCACGTAAAGAATATAGAGAATTAAAAGAGAAACTTGCAACTACATATCCTTTTGATCGTGTTTCATATACAAAGGAAAAAGCACCGTTTATTCAAAGAATTTTAGAACTGGCCAAAACTCAAAAAAACTAAAATTACAGATTCTTATCTAAAAAATTTTAAAAACCTTTCCTACGTTATTTATAGGGAGGGATTTTTTCTTTTGTCATAACGATATACATTATTTCTAATTATTGGAGACGGATTATTTTATTTATTTCGATATTTCTAGTACATTGAAAATATTAAGGGGGAATTAAACAATGAAAGCTATTGTACATCAATATAAAAAAGGGGTAGAAGGATTAGAATATAAATTTTTACCTGAAACAAATCTTAATGCCGGTGAAGTAAAAGTAAAGTTAAAAGCTGCAGGATTAAATCATAGGGATTTATTTATTATATACAATAGAAAAGAAATGGAGTTGCCGTTAGTAATAGGGTCAGATGGTTCAGGAATTGTTACAGAAATCGGAGAAGGTGTTTCAAATAATTTATTAAATAGCGAGGTTATTATCAATCCTAGCATTGGATGGGAAAATATTGCCGAAGTACCAGATTTACCAGAGGTGTTAGGTGGACCGAAAGATGGAACGTTTGCTGAATATGTTATTGTGCCAGCTGAAAATGTAGTGGCAAAACCGTCATATCTTACTTGGGATGAGGCTGGAGTTTTATCTTTATCGGCATTAACAGCATATAGAGCGCTTTTTACAAAGGGTAAATTGAAGTGTGGAGAACATGTTTTAATTCCGGGAATAGGCGGCGGTGTAGCGACATTTGCCATGTTATTTGCGAAAGCAATTGGCGCAAAAGTAAGTGTTACATCAAGGGTAGAGAACAAAAGACAGTTTGCCGAAACATATGGCGCAGACTTTTCTTTTAATAGTTCTGGAAATTGGGAAGAGAGTTTACGCGGAGAGAAAGTAGATTTAATAATCGATAGTATAGGTCCAGCAACATTCTTACAATATTTTGATGTATTAAAACCAAATGGGAGAATTGTTAATTTTGGTGCAAGCTCAGGAGATAAAATTGAATTGCCATTACGTGCATTATTTTATAACCAAATCGATATTATGGGGACATCTATGGGTAGCCGTGAGGAATTTAATGAAATGGTTAAGTTTATTGAGAAACATAAGATTAAACCAATTATTGATAAAGTATATTCGTTAGAAGAAGCCGTTGGGGCATTAAGTCGTATGGAACAAGGAGAACAATTTGGTAATATCGCACTTCGTATGTATTAAAAATACGATTTCGCAACTACTATATTTAAGTAACAATGTTATGTATTCTACATATGAAAAGTATGTAATTCGTATTGTTTTAAAGGTTTTTCAGCTTTATACATAATTAGCCGTAATAATTAGTCTCAATATTGTCAAATGAGTAATAATAAAATGAGAATTAGATGAGAAAAGTTTAAGCCCATTTTCATATTGATGTTGTATACTGTGTAAATCAAGAATGCTTTTATTTAAGGAGAGAGTATTATGAATTACACAGTATTTCAATGGTTTAATAGTTTTGCTGGATCGTCCAAACTATTAGATACGCTAATGGTTGCTATTACAAATAGCGCTGCATATGTAGCCATTCTATTTATGTTTATCTTATGGTTTAATAATGGAAAGAAAGAGAATGCAATTATAAAACAATATACAGTTTTATATACGACACTTTCAGTTATTATTGCATTATTAGTAAATGTTCTTATACACGCGGTTTATTATCATCCGCGTCCATTTGTATCACATGATGTACATCAATTAGTACCACATGCAGCAGACTCATCATTTGTTAGTGATCACTCTGTACTTGTATTTTCCATCGCATTTGTATTTTTGCTTAGAGGAGAAAAACTTAAATATGTCGCTCTTATTTGGGCAGTATTAGTTGGTGTATCACGTATGTACGTAGGAGTTCATTATCCTCTAGATATACTTGGTGCAGCTTTCTTAACATTTATTACGAGCGGTTTAGTAGTGCAAAGTACACGTATGTTTGAACCGATAGCGAAATTTGTATTTAAAATGTACGCATTGGTAGCGAAACGAATTCCTTTTTTAGCGAAATATAATCATATAGCTTAATTTTTATAAATAACTATTTATAGGTTTGTTAAAAAGTTCTCCTTTGGAAATCCAGAGGGGAACTTTTTTATTATGCACAAGATAAGGGTATGCGTATGAAAAGAGTGGCGAAAGAACAACGGAATTAGCATCATAAGTTCCTATTAAATTTGTATAAGTTAACCATCTTGTGACGGAATATTCGTAAATTTCACGCACCGTGCTGTAAATAAAAAAATAAAAGCAAAACAACAGCAGAAACAACAGCTACTTTCAGAACGATTTAAAGGAATTAAAAGGAAAAGTTCGAAACATATAGTATTGAAAGCAAAAATTACATAATTTGTAGCACACCTCTGCAGTAGTTAATTGTGAAAGAAAGGGGATAAATATGCATAAACTTCAAACGAATAAAGGCGCGCGGTATTTTATGGTTGCTTTTATTGTTTTGTTTCTTATTATGCTTTTGCGTTTTTTCTATATTCAAGCAGTAGGGGTCGTCCATAATGTAGATGTAAAGGACCTTGCAACTGAACAACATAATAAAAAGGGTGTTTTGGAAGCAAATCGTGGAACGATTTATGATCAAGCTGGAAAAGTGCTAGTCCAAGATTCCACAACATATCGTGTTGTTGTGAATTTAAAAGGAACAAATAAAGTGAAAAATAAAGATGAAACCGCAAGGCAATTAGCTGATGCGCTTGAAATTGATAAAGAGGATGTATTAAAAAATTTTCATGATGGACGTACGCAAGTTGAAATCGGAAAAGTTGGTCGGAATTTATCTAGAGAATTGAAAGAACAAATCGGGAAAATGAAAATTCCGGGTGTCTCTTTTATGCCAGAAAAAGCAAGAGTGTATCCAAATGAAGATTTTGCATCTTATATTCTTGGTTTTGCTAGACCTGACGATAAAGGAAATACAGAAGGGAAATTCGGACTTGAAAAGAGTCTGGATAAATATTTGCGCTCGACAAATGGGAAAATAGAATATGTGGGAGCACGAAAAGGCATCCCCCTTACAAATGATATAGGAAAAATAGAACCCGCTAAAAATGGAAATAACGTGTACCTTACGCTTGATAAACAAATTAATAGTTTTTTAGAAGAAGCGATGAATAAGGCACAAGATCACTATGATCCTTCTATGTTAGTAGGAATCATAGCGGATCCAAAGACAGGGAAAGTTTTAGCGATGTCTAGTAAACCAAGTTTTAATCCTAATAAAGGCGATATTGAATACTTTTTAAATGACCCAATCGCAAATGCATTTGAACCAGGTTCAACAATGAAAGTATTTACGTTAGCTGCTGCAATAAATGAAGGGGTATATAACGGGAAAGAATATTTCCAATCTGGAAAATATTCAGTTGGTTCATCTGATATAAAAGATCATAACGGTGGGTTTGGATGGGGATCTATTACATTTGATGAAGGGTTTGAAAGATCATCCAACGTAGCTTTTTCTATTTTAGAAGATCAGTTATTGAAACCGGATAAATTTAAGCAATATATGAATAAATTTGGATTCAACCAAAAAACCGGAATAGATTTACCTGGTGAAAGTAAAAACACATTATTATTAAATACACAAATTCAACAAGTCACAACTTCTTTCGGACAAGGTTCTACAGTAACTCCCATCCAATTAATCCAAGCAGCTACTGCTATAGCAAATGACGGAAAAATGATGCAACCATATATTGTTGACAAAGTTGTAAATCCAACTAACAAACAAGTTATTATGGAAAATCAACCGAAAGAAATTGGGAATCCGATAAAAAAAGAGACAGCGGACGAGGTAAGGAATTTAATGGAGCGTGTTATTACGTCTTCAAAAGGTACTGGTACAATGTATAAAGTGGATGGTTATCCAATAGGAGGTAAGACCGGAACAGCGCAAATTCCGAATCCTGAAAATGGACGATATATGGAAGGGAAAGAAAATTATATTTTTTCATTTTTAGGTATGGCTCCGATTGATGACCCAGAGTTAATTGTATACTTAGCTATTAAACAGCCAAAGTTAAAGGGAGACGAGTATGGAGCTCAGCCGCTTGCTGAAATATTTAAACCAGTTGTGAAAAATAGCCTTGAATATTTAAAGGTGAAACCATATACAGAAAAACAAATGGCAGATGCAACGGAACGATCCCAATTAAAAGTACAAAACTATGTCAATCAATCAATGGATACAGTAGAGAATAGTGTGAAAAAAGAAAAGCTCCAACCGATAATTTTAGGCGAAGGAAAAATAATAAAACAATATCCGCAATCTGGTGAAGTAATGAGTGAAGGGGATCGTATATTTTTATTAGGGAAGAACGCAATAATGCCAAATTTACAAGGTTGGTCAATGCGTGATGTTATGTATTTCTCAAAATTATTAAAATTAGATTTAAAGACTACAGGTACGGGCTATGTAACGAGTCAGAGTATTGAAAAGGGACAAGATATACAAGAAGGCGATGCATTAATCCTAGAATTGGAACCACCGTTACAACCGTTAGCAGAGGCGAATACAAACTGATTCGGACAAAGTGAAGGGTCTATATACAATAGGCTCTTTTTTTATAGATTTAAGTAATTTCACGCACCGTATTTTTTTTGAAAAAATAATAAATAAAAGAATCAACAGTGACACGTCGATAAATATCTGATTATTTTATATTTACAGTTAAATAAACTTGTGATAATATGGAAAAAATCAAATGCAATGAAGAGAAGAGTAAATAAAATGAATTTTTCACAGAGAGCTCCATTTAGCTGAAAAGGAGTAAAAATTCTTTATTGAATCAAGCCTCTGAGCAGCACATAGGAACCTTTTATTAGGGGATAGTGTGACGGGAGCTCCCGTTATAGAGCTATGGTATAAGCATGAATTAGAATGCAGTACCTGATAAGGTTAATATGGCGACATATTAACAAACTAGGGTGGCACCGCGATGATAAATCTCGTCCCTAAGACTAAAAGTCTTGGGGGTGGGATTTTTTTATTGTTTCAAAACAATTTGGAAAGCGGGGGCCTAAAATGAAAAACTTACTTAAAGATTGGAAATATCCATTATTACTACTGTCTGGAGTTGGTATTGCGAATTTAGGGGCATGGATTTATTTAATAGCACTAAATGTACTTGTCTATAATATGGGGGGATCAGCCTTAGCTGTTGCTACTTTATATGTAATTAAACCATTAGCCGCCTTATTTACAAACGCTTGGTCAGGAAGTATGATTGATCGTTTAAATAAACGGAAGTTAATGATTCATCTCGATATATATCGTGCGGTATTTATCGCTATTTTACCTCTACTTCCATCACTTTGGATTGTTTATGTATTCGTATTCTTTATAAGTATGGCCAGTGCGATTTATGAGCCAACTGCTATGACGTATATGACAAAATTAGTACCAGTAGAGCAAAGACAACGTTTCAACTCATTACGTAGTTTAATAGGATCGGGTGCATTTTTAATTGGTCCAGCGATAGCCGGAGTATTGTTAATAGCAAGTACACCGGAGTTTACTATATATATAAATGCTATAGCATTTCTCATATCAGGAGTAATTACATTGCTGTTACCTAATCTTGATAAAAAATCCGATATTCATACGTCAAATGACAAGTTATCTCTAGCTGTACTAAAAAAAGATTGGAACATCGTTTTAAATTTTAGTAAAAAATCTTTGTATATCGTTTTTGTGTACTTCTTATTTCAAGGAATGATGGTTTTAGCTGCCGCAAATGATTCACTTGAATTGTCATTTGCTAAAAAAATTTTACTGTTATCAGATAGTGAGTATGGCTTTTTAGTTAGTACCGGTGGAGCTGGATTTATTATAGGAGCTATAACAAATACAATTTTATCAAAAAAATTAGCACCTTCACTTTTAATTGGAATAGGATCATTATTTATTGCAATCGGTTATTTAATTTATGCTTTTTCAAATGAATTTTTAATAGCCGCTATCGGATTTCTTATTTTGTCTTTCTCTATGGCATATGCAAATACAGGATTTAACACCTTTTATCAAAATAATGTCCCTGTCCATATCATGGGACGGATTGGGAGTATATATGGGCTTGTTATTGCGTTCATGACCATTTCGATTACGATTCTATTCGGAGTTGTAACCCAATTTATTTCTATACAACTTGTAGTTATTATAGGATCATCAATCATGTTCCTTATAACTATCATATTGTGTGTGTTTATTTTATTGCCATCACAGTCTAAAGTGCATTCCTCTGAGTCAATCAATTCAAAATAGTAATCTTGGTTTTGATTTACGGTATTCAATAGGAGGGTTTACCCTCCTATATATGGAAATATAAGAAGGGTGAACAATATTGATAAACGAGGGTGGTTTTTGTAATGAAAACAAAAGATCAAATAGACAGCATTGTAAAAGAAATGCATCAACATATAGATTTCTCTGGGGTAATTTTAGTAAAAGAAGAAAAAGGCTTAGTCTATGAAGAGGCGTTTGGTTACGCAAATCGCAATGAATGTATAAATAATACGCTACAAACAAGGTTCGGAATTGCCTCCGGTTGTAAAATATTCACTGCTATCGGTATCTGTCAACTTGTTGAGAAGGGGATAATTACATTTCAAACAAAGTTAAAAGATTGTTTACGTATAAACTTTCCAAACTTCAATGAAGATATTACAATACATCACCTTTTGACGCATAGTTCGGGTATCCCAGATTATTTTGATGAAAGTATTATGGATAACTTCGAAGATCTTTGGGAACAAACTCCTATGTATCTATTAAAAAATTTAAAAGACTTCTTACCATTATTCCAAAACAGAAATATGATGTTTGCACCTGGAAGTAAGTTTCATTACAACAATGCAGGTTTTATCATACTTGGATTAATAATCGAAGAACAGACAGGATTTGAATTTACGGAATATATAGAAAAAAATATATTCAATCCAATTGGTATGAATGATTCTGGCTATTTTTCTTTAGATAGTTTACCAAGACACACAGCTTTAGGATATATAAAAGACGAAATTAACCAAAATTGGAGAACAAACGCCTACTCTATACCAATAAAAGGTGGTTCTGATGGTGGTGCTTTTATTACTGCGCCAGACATGCTGAAATTCTGGGAAGCGTTATTTAACTATGAAATCATAAGCCGAGAATATACAAACATGCTTTTAACTCCTCATATTCAAGTAAATAATAATCAGTCTTACGGCTATGGAATATGGATTGAAACAAGAGAAAACAAGATATTCAAATATCATGTAATGGGATATGATCCAGGAGTCAGTTTTCGCTCAGCCGTATATCCAGGCTTAGGAATTACATTAGTTATTCCATCAAATAAAGGAGCAGGACCCGAAAAATTAATGACAGAAATAGAAGGAGCTTTTTAATTATATGGATATAGAAATTAGAGCGTATAGAAAAGTGGATGAAACTGGTTGGTTACGTTGTCGTGTGTTGTCTTTTTTAGATACAGCATATTACGATAATGTATTTAGGGAGAAAGAAAAATATGAAAATCCTGCTATTGAATTAGTAGCAGTATATGAAAATCAAATTGTGGGTTTAATAGATATCGAATATGAATTAGAAGAACGTGCAGTTTGTTCAAGAGGAACTGGTCTTGGCGGCATGATTTGGCATATTGCAGTTCATCCGGATTTTCGTAGAATGAAGATTGCTAATCAACTATTAAATAAGGCAGAGAAGTTAGCGAAAGAACTTAACCTAAATCGATTAGAAGCATGGACTAGGGACAACCTATGGGTACATGGATGGTATGAAAAGAACGGATTTGTAAACGTAGATTCATATTTACATGTATATTCCGACCATACAGACGAGATAAAAGGTGTAATGAAAAGTAATATAGATCAGTTATATCCAGTTCAAACATTTGCTCATTATACAGGTGAAAATAAAGAAGAGATAAGAAAACAATTTAAACGAGTTCATGAGTGTTTTTGTTTTGAAAAGTATTTTAGTTGACTAGAAAACCTTTATTTATAAAATAAAGGTTTTCTAGAATGAAATATAACTCTATACAAATAAATATTAAATCATTATATTTAAATTTACAGTATTGTATAATATTACTATGAAAGGATGTATTAACAGTTTGTATATGATCAATGGTAGTGCGTTTATCTTATTGGGGCTGATCTGTTATTTCATTGTACGAAGTATTTCAATTGGAATGAAAAGTAAAAAAGGTGTGAATTGGTGGAAAGAATTAATTAGTTTCCTATTCGCAATATATATTGGTATGGTTGTTGCAATAACTTTATTTCCTATACCAATCGGTTTTCCAACGGGCATCGAGAATATAAGACTTTCAATCAATATTATCCCCTTTGCTTCAATTATTAAAGATATTGGTAAAATAGGAATTGCTTATGATGGTGATGTTCTATTTATGATTGGTCTCATCGTAAGAAATGTAGGTGGAAATATTTTATTATTAATGCCTTTAGGATTTTTAGCACCAATTATATGGGATAAATTCAAAAAAATTAAAAACACTATTTTATTAGGCTTGGCTATATCAATTAGTATTGAGTTATTACAACTAATAGAGTCTTTATTTAGTAGTTGGATACGCATTACTGATATTGATGATGTAATCTGTAACGTTATAGGTTCTATTGTTGGATATTTTATTTATAAAATCACTTTAATGCTAGCTAGTAAATTTAATATTCAAGTATTAAATAAGACTAATTCTAAAGGTGTAGAATCTATTGATAATTGACACTTCATACGGGTTAATAGATATGTTTGTTTTGAATAAAGATGCTAACAGATGTACGAGTCAAAAGTACGTCTGTATATTTTTATTAAAAATGCTTACGACTATTATATTATGTACCGTAATAAATAGACGATAGTATAATCGAAAAATATATAATGAATTAACAAAAAAATTGTAAATATATTCATCCTTTGTTTATCAATGCAGTGAACGGTAATACTAAATAACATTGAACTTTTACAACAAGGGATGATAATATGATATTCATTTATACAGATTTTGGCGGAACACATTCAACTTCACTTGCTGCAGCTTATCATTTAAATAAATTACCAACTGATCGTAAGTTAACGAAAGAAGAAATTTTGAATGTAGATTACTTTAATAAATTGAAAACAGAAGATATGGGCAAAATCATTTTTCATGGAATAGACGAAAATGGTAATCCGGTTTATACAATTGGATGCGGCGCATCAAAAGTCGTTGTACCTGCGATGAAACATTTAGGAGAGATTTTGCAAAAACATTATCAAAGTCATGAAAAGATTATTTTTTCTAATACATCACCAACAGTGCCTTTACCAATGACTTTTGGCGGTCTGTTTTCTAGAAGATTTCATATTGACTTTATTGGTGTACCACTACTTGTATGGGGAGCAAAACTTTGCTGTGATAACGTACAAAGACTTGTTAGTTATACGAAGGAAGCTGGCCGATTGACGAATGATTATGTTGTAATTTTAGATAATGAAACTTTTAAATAATGAATGAAAAGAAGAAAATTGGGCAAATACCTCGATTTTCTTCTTTTTTTCGTGAAAATGACAAAAAATATTCACATTTACTATTCATCTACTATAGCCAAAACAATAAAGTCCTGTTACTATTACAGGGATATTCTCTTTTCGTAACATAAATATATAGAAAAATTAGAAAAGAGGAATTGAATTAAGGGAGGAACAACATGAAGCGTGTTGCTTGGATTACTGATAGTACAACTGCGAGTTTTACAACAGAAGGAGATAACTTTGTTATCCCAATTGAAGTTATTATTGATGGTGTGTCGTACAAAGATTGTGAAGATGGTGTGCGTGAGCGCGTCTATAATGCGTTAAACGAAGGTAAAACTGTCACTACATCACAACCTAACATAGGGGAAATGGTAGAGTTATTTTCGAAATGTAAAGAAGAATATGAAGAGGGATTTGCAGTTGCTATTAGCGGAAAAGTAAGTGGAACTTATCAAAACATGAAGTTAGCTGCAGACATGGCAGGTTTCCCATTAACGGTATTGGATAGTGAAACAACAAGTTATCCAATGGATGAACTAATTAGAAAAGCGAAATCGTTATACAATGATGGTATGACGTTACAAGATATACACAAAACATTAGTAGATGAAAAAAGAAGACCTTTCCACGTATTCCCGAAAAGTTTAAAAGGCCTTTACGCAAGTGGACGTGTAAAGGGAGTTCAATTTTTACTTGGAAGTTTATTAAGTGTCAACTTAATATTAGAAGTAAAAGGTGGAGAGCTTTTACTTGAAAAGAAAGTTCGCAAAATCCAAAAATGTCGAGAATACATTAAAAATGAACTCGAAAAAGAATTACCAAAAGTACTTCATATGTTCCATGCTAACGATAAAGATGGGGCTGAAGAATGGATTTCAGATATTAGACAAGCATTCCCTGAAATGGATTTCAAATTATACCCATTACCAATTTCATTTGCAGTACATGCAGTTGAAGGTACAATACCAATGAGTGATTCATGGGTTTTTATTAATAACTAATTGAAAATGGAGGGATATTATGTCGCCATCAAGCAAAAAGGCTCATTTTATCGTTTTGAGGAGCAACCAATCCCTCAACTTGATTTGAAATTAAAAATATAAACCTTTGCCTACTGGCTGAACAGTTTCTAGAACAGTATCGACCATTTCTTCATTGATTAAGGTTCTTATAATCCAAGCTGAAAGATCTTGAGCAGCAAAACAGCCTGCAGCAGTCGAGATATTTCCTTCGTTTACGAAACTTTGTTCAATAACGTCTATATCAAATTCTTTAAGCTGTTCTACTACGGACGGATATGTAGTGGCTTTCTTACCTGTTAGTAATTTTTTAGCTCCTAGTAGTAATGAACCAGAACACATAGATCCTATTAATTGTCTTTGAGGATCTACATGAATGCTATTAAGATACTCTTGATTTTTATATAAATTTTGTACACCCTTACCACTTGCAAATATTACAGCGTCAGCAGACGGAATATCAGATATACTTCCTGTCATGGGAATACGTAAGCCAGACATGGATATATGAGTTTTTCCCGTTCCTAATAGTTGAACGTTCCAATCAGAAATACCGCCAACTAAACGTACACGATTTAATAAATCCCATGGTAGAAAAACATCTATATCAGTAAAGTTATCAAAACAGACTATTGCAATTTTCATTTTCTAATCCACCCCTTACTGTTGTTACCAGTGCCAATTAACTTTTCTAATAAAACAATTGCTTTAACATTTGATTCTAATTCCATAAGTATGTCCCCTTATTTACAAGATGAACTTCTCCTGTTTATGTTCTATATTAAGTTATAAATCCCTGTATATTCCCTGCATTTGAAAGAGGTGTTAGCAATTTTTTAACTCACCCAAATATATAAATCAATTAAATCTTCTGCTTAGTTTCTACCGATTCGTTCTACAAAATTTACATGTATATTTTATTAAATAAAAGATTATACACTTACAAAATATGTGGCATTGAAATATCCTATACATACCTTAAATTCTGTTGTATAGAGAGAGAAAAGGATTTTTAAAGATAAAAATAGAAATCTATATAAAAATATATACAAATGGTAGGGATGTTATGAAAATTGGTAAGTTTGGAGAAGTAAATAACATAAGTATTGATACAATTAGACATTATATGGATCTCGGCCTCATTATTCCTGAAAGAAAGGGATCGCATTATTTTTTTGATGAGTATTGTCAAACAGATTTAGAACTTATATTACATTACAAAGAGCTAGGTTTTAGCTTGAATGAAATTAAAGAACTATTTTTTTATAAAAATTTAGCGAAATCTATGAATTACAAAAAAGATACTTTTTACCAATCTTTATTTAAATTGAAATATGACCAGATGGAACAGGAAATAGAACTTTTGGAGAAGAGACGGGATAAATTAAAGGAAGTGTTACATGATTTATTATTAACAAATGAAACTTCGAATTCAATTATAGGGATAGATTTAAGCGTACTTCATTTGCTTACATGTTCTAATTGTAGCAAAAAACTAATTCTTCAAGATGGAATTATTACTAACAATCAAATTACTGAGGGGAGGTTACTTTGTAATTGTGGTGAAGAATACATTATTACTTCAGGAATTATAACTGCTGGTAAATCATTTAAATTAAATGAGCAAACGTCACTTGAAGATACTATTTCGGATTAT
>NZ_QOZX01000080.1:0-3872 GCF_008368895.1 Bacillus sp. BB081 | reverse complement strand
ATGTAAAATTAAACAAAAATAAAGTGTTACATAAAACTTTTTTAAGTGTAAGTATACATAATAAAACATATATGATAGATCAACCTGTTTTAGCATCTTTTAAAGAAGATTTTAAAAATATGACACAAGTTCATATTATAATGAATGAAAAACCGATAGAAACAAATAATGGATGGAACGTAGTGGGTATTGGTGATATAGAAGCTGAATATGAAGAAGAAGAGAATTCTATATTTTTATATTTAAACAGTTAGAAGTGAGGTAAGAAATAACGATGAAGAGGTTATGCATAATTCCATGCGGGAAAAAGAAAATTTGGGATAAGTATCCAGATTACGGACCGATGGAGGCAAAGGATGTATATATTAGCCCGTTCGGAAAAGCATGTCAGGCGTATGCAACTATGTTTTTCGAGAATTGGGTTATCTTATCGGCGAAGCATGGATTTTTAAGACCAAATGATATTGTTCTAGAAAACTATGACCTTGCATTTGATTCAAAAAGCGATGAGATTATTAGCGTGGAACAATTAAAACAACAGATGATTGAAAAAGACTTGCTTCAGTTTGATGAAATCGTTTTACTTGCAGGTAAGAAGCATAAGAAAGTAATGACACAATTATATGCAGAAGAAATTATTACGTATCCGTTAGCAGGATGTAAAGGAATTGGGTATATGTTGCAGAGGTTGAAAGGGGCTGTGGCGGATGGGAAGGAATTATAAGGAATGGTATTATAGATGTGATTGGTCACAAGACCGGTCACATTTTTATAATCTTTTCTAATTCATCAGATATTGATTTGTCCATACTAGGTAATACATGAGAATAGATATCGAGCGTTGTTTTAATTGATGCATGCCCTAAGCGTGATGAGATTAGTTTCACATTCACGTTTTGTTTAATTAACATCGTCGCATGTGTATGTCTTAAATCATGTACTCTAATTTGTGGCAAACCAACACGTATAGTCGTTTGTTTGAAAAAATAACGAAAATTACTCCCTTAGAAGAAAAGGCGATCACAGAGAAACAAACATTCTACAGAGAAGAAACGAAAGAAGTTGTCACGGAAGAGAAATTATGTAAGCTTCATCAATCGATTGAGGATGGGACCTGTAAAGAACCTCCTAAAATTATAATTACTGACGAAGACGGAAATAATAGTGAATATAATACCGATGAACCAATTAGTAAATACGATTGTCATGATTGCGTGATGAGACAAGTAGATTATGAAACTATTAAAGTACCATACGAAGAAGATGTTGTTATAGGTTTTGAGCCTGATATTCCTAAAAACTGTACTTTAGAGATTTGTCCAGATTTAATTTATGATCCTGTTTTCAAGGATGGGAAGTGGATTAAATTAAAACCGGAATTACCACCACAACCAGAACCCGAGCCATCTGAAATGGATAAACTAAAAACAGAACTAGAAGTAACTAAGGCGGCAATGGCTGAATTCATCATGCAACAAACATTGAAAGGAATGTGAATGTAAATGGCTGAATTCATGGCGATGATGATCATTCAAAGGCATTACACGTATCAACAAGTAGTAATTGACGGGCCTATGTTGAAGTACAAGGAACGTGGCGATGCTTACTTTACTAAAGAAGGAAGAGAAGATTTAATTACAAGCGCGCAATAGTGGGCTTTTTATTTTGCGAAAAAGGAGTGGAAAGATGGATCGTATTGATGTATTAATGAAAACATTTGTAGTCACATTCGGTGGCTTCTGTGGGTATTTCTTGGGAGGATGGGATACGACATTGAAAGTTCTGGTTATCATGGCAGCTATCGACTATTTAACAGGAGTAATCGCAGCAGGATTTAATGGAGAGTTGAAAAGTAAAGTTGGATTTAAAGGCATCGCCAAAAAGGTGGTGCTTTTTCTTTTGGTCGCAGCAGCAGCTCAAGCAGATGCAATTGTAGGAACAAATAGCGCACTTCGTGAAGCTACAATCTTTTTCTTTATCGGAAATGAATTACTTTCACTTTTAGAAAATGCTGGGCGTATGGGAATCCCGTTACCTTCAGCGTTAACAAACGCAGTTGAAGTTTTAGGTGGTAGGAGCAAAAAAACAAGCTCTGAATATGATAATAAAAAAGGAGATGTTGAATAATGGGTTATATTGCAGATATTTCTAAGTGGAATGGAGACATTAATTGGGATGTAGCAGGACCGCAATTAGATTTAGTAATTGCACGTGTGCAAGATGGTTCGAATTATGTAGACCCTTTGTATAATGGATATGTACAAGCGATGAAATCAAGGAATATTCCTTTTGGAAATTATGCATTTTGTCGTTTTGTATCTATCAACGATGCCAAGAAAGAAGCGCAAGACTTTTGGGCTCGTGGTGACAAATCAGCTAAGTTTTGGGTAGCTGATGTTGAAGTGCAAACAATGAGTGATATGCAAGGTGGGACACAGGCGTTTATCGATGAACTACGCCGACTAGGAGCTAAAAAGATAGGGTTATATGTAGGGCATCATACGTATGATTCGTTTGGAGCGCGTAATATACAAGCTGATTTTGTATGGATTCCGCGATATGGTGATAATAAGCCAGCGTATCCTTGTGATATTTGGCAGTACACTGAAACTGGAAATGTACCTGGCATTGGTAAGTGTGATCTTAACTCACTTATAGGAGATAAACCTCTTTCATGGTTTACTGGAGTAGATGAAACAATTGCAAATAGTCAATATGATTCTAGTTGGTTTACAAAACAAGACGGTGTATTTAAGTTAAATACATCTATTAAACTTCGTACCGCACCATTAACTGATGCTCCTGTTATTGCTACACTGAATACAGGTGATGAAGTGAAGTATGATGCATTCGGTTATGAAAAAGATGGATATGTTTGGTTACGTCAAAAACGTTCGGATGGTTATGGTTATATTGCAAGTGGTGAGACTAGTAACGGAAAACGTGTTAGTAGTTGGGGTTCATTTAAATAAAATAATAAGAGCCGTCCTGTTGGGCGGCTTTTTTATGGAAATTATATTTAGAGTTTTGCCAGAAATCAAAAGCAAAAAATAATAAAAAGAGTACGTTAAGTACTCTTTAATTTTCTAATGTTATATTCCATCTTGAACAGATTTTTTTACGATTTCCCACGAGTCTTGTTTTTGGATTTTTAAAGCTACATTAGTTCCGGTAGACTCCTTATAAAAGATATATCCATCGTTTGAGTTTACATATGCCAAGGGTTCACCTATGCAATCTCGTAAACAAGATGTATTGATAATCTCAATTAAAGATAGTTCGCTCGGATCGGTTTTACTTGCATCTATAATAGTATTAACATCTGTTTTACGGTAACCTTGTAAGTTTACATGGAAACTTTGTTCAATTTCACCTGTAATACTAGTATTCATTACTTCAACTGAATTTTTCTTTTCTTGAAGAAATCCGTTTTCATATAAGTAATTTATTAAAACTAGCATAATAAACATACTAAATATTTTAAGTGTTCGAAGCCGTTTGCTAACAATTGTTTCTGAGTATTTCATTCAGTTTAATCCTCCAATGTTTTTAATTTAAACTATGCCTAGATACATATTTTTAGAAGAGAGATAGAAGTTAACGAGTCCTTGAATCAAAAAAAGAAAGCATCCGAAGTTAGATGCTTTCTTTTTTGAGTATTTTTCGCTATCTGTTCGTTACTTGTTTCATAAGTGGCCTAATTTCTTTAACGGGTGGTTTTTTATCATAGGCATCAACGTAAGAGAAATAGTAATTTAAGTTTCTGAGAAGACCTTTTCCTATTTTAGCGCTCAAGAACGGAAATACTTGTCCAGTATAATCATCGAGAGATTTACAGTAATATTTTTCATCTAGATAAATACTGTATTTAC
>NZ_QOZX01000008.1:0-9986 GCF_008368895.1 Bacillus sp. BB081 | reverse complement strand
ATATAAACTGAATATAAAAACGTTTTAATCCTTTAAAAAGTATAGATTGGGTCTTAGATTATTTTCTATAACATTAATAACTATAGGATGGATTATTGTCGAGAATTCGAACCATTTCTATAAAAAAAAGGATAATGGTAATGTATAGATGTTACTATTCCCAAATTTTTTTTGCGTTTTATTAATCAGAGAATCACATAGTAAGGTTAACATGTGTAATTTTAATCAACCATTTTTATAAAAACCAATCTTAAATCTACTGGAAAAGAATCTATTATAAAATCAACGTTTGTAGCATGTTTTTGATCAAACTTTATTACAAACAAACAGAATTCACGGCAAGTTTATGGGTTAATCAATTGAATTCACGGCAAGTTTATGCTTCCAATTGCGGCAAACTTATAGGTAAAGTGACAGGATTTTTAGATAATTTAAAAGCAAATGTAAAAAATGCAAAAGAGGCGATTGCAGAGCAAAAAAAATTGATAAAACATTAACTGATAAGTTAAATTGTGAAGTTGTTGGTGGAGCAAATCATATATTCACAAAAAATTTTGCAATGGGCAAAACGAAAGATGGATATGCAATGATTAACCAAAAACATAAAGTGAAAATTATTGCTTGTAGTGAATATCATGAAACAGAAATAGGAAAGTCTGCAACTAAGAAAATTGCAGGTGCATTTGTTGGTGGAGCGTTAACCGGTGGCGTTGGTGCGGTTGTAGGTGCAATTGCAGTTGGTAATAATAAAAAGAAAGTACATAAATTTGATAAGTTAGTGGCAGTTGATGAAAACGGATATACACATGAAGTAATTTTAAAAAGTACATTTTTACAAAGACAACTCATCACCACTCAATATATAAATTAGAAGAACGGAGTAATTTCTTTTAACATATTGTAATTGGGTGGAGCTTGATATAAATACATTTTATTGATGTAGCATTTTTGAATAATAATCCATCCAAAATCATGTCATTATTACATTGTAATGTTTAAACATATACCGTTCCGTTTAACAGTATATATATATAATATTAATGTTAAATGAATCGGTATATGTTTAATTATCGTAATGTTTAAACGCAATCAAAAATAAATAACATACGCTGAGCAACTTGTTGCGAGGCCAGATTGGTCCGTGGACCAATCCAATAAATATCTATGACAAACATATTTTCATTTGTTAGAAAGTAAAATGAGGATTCTAGAACACATTATAATCTATGTTATAGAATTATTGTAGAACAGAATGTTTATAGATGGAATGGCACTTCCAAGGAAGCACCATTAGTTCGAAGCAAGCTTCTCACTTGTGTAATTTTATTTAGTATTTGGTTTCAGATGAATTTAGTATTGAATGATAAATATATTTAATTTTTTATAGAAATATGGTTTACGAATGGTAGTTTTGTGGACATATATAATGTAGGGGTTAATAATTATTGACCAATAAAAAATATTAAATAACATAAACACATCAGTTAAAGATGTGTTTTTTTGTGTTGGGAGGAGCAAAGATATGAAGAAGAAAAGAATCTTTAAAAAATCGCTTGCTGAAAAATTAATTATTATTGGTTGTAATTTAATTGAAACTGAGCCGAATAATCGCAATGAAAATTTAGTTGTTTATGTATTTGAAGATAATAAAAAATTACGATTTTCACTTACTGCTCTATCAATATAAATCAATGGGGATACCATAATACATTCTAAAAATAAATAATTTGAAGGGAATATATTCATAATGCTAAAAATTCAATATTACAATTGGGGAGAATTAGAAGATTTATTAAGCGTACAATTTACAAAAAGTAATGGAAGGGCAAAATTGATTAGTAGAAATATCGCTCCATTTTATGAATATCGAATTGTTAAAGAAGGTCGTAAAACAATTGGGTTAAATATTATAGGTTTTAAGGGCGAACAAAAAAGTGAATTCATTCAGTTATGTGAAGAAGTTGCTGGCTTTGAAGTTAGTTTTCCAAACGAAAAGACTGCTGGAAAATTGCTCCATTTATTAATAACTGGTGATAGAACAATATTTAGTTATGAAGAATTAGGAAAGTTTGAAGAATTAAAAAGACGTTACACAAGGCAAACAGTGTCCGTATATATGCGAAAGTTTCAAGAGATTGGTATTATTCCAAAACAAAAACAAATAATAGAAGGTTTTAGTTTTGATGATAAGACAGGTGAACTTTTTGGAAAAGGAATTGATCCAAACAAATGGATTTATTACAAAGTATATAAAAACGAACGTAAAGAAGTTTCTTATTCAGAATATAGGGAAATGATTGATTATATGAATGAGGTAGAAAAAAACATGATAATGCCATTGATTGATGAAGCGAATGGTGATGCGGAATTAATCAATTTACATTGGAAGCAATGTAAGAAACAGGCTAGATATTCTTGTGTTGAAGAATTTGGATATTTACCAAAAAGAGCTCTGTCAAAAGTTCTTACTGAAAAAGCACAAAATATTTTTGAAAGATATTTTGATAATAAAATTGAAGTTGAAGATAAGATAAATGAAACGGTTATTAAGGTTAATGATAATCCAATACTTGATAATAATGAAAAGGATACAAAACAAAAATATACATCTTTTATAGGTTTTCTTAGAAATTATGAATATATGAAGGTTTCACAAGTTGAAAAACCAATTGGAAGGATAGATAAATACAAAGCATTAAAAGATGTAATGAATTCAGTTATATAGGGTATTGCAGGCTATCAAGAAATGATAGTTTTTTATTTTGTTTAAAATCAATAAAACTATCAGTATTATGGTTTACAAATTGCTTATTTGTGGACATATTATATGAGGGTTAATAGATGTTGACTAAAATATATGAGGTGTTAAATATGGAATTTTTAATGACAGAAAAACAAAAACAGGTCTATTGGAAGAAGAAACGATTAGTTGAATTGAAGCTTGAAGGATTAACTCACAAACAAGTTCGTGAACAGTTGAATGAAGAACTTAGGGACAAGGGATTAAAAGAAATTTCGTTAAGTTATGTGAAAGTATATTGGAGTCAATATATTCAACAACAAAACATGAAACAAGGTAGTTAATTCGGTGCGATCATAAAACATGATGGCACTTATTTAATTTAATGAGGAGTGTTGGGAAATGAAAAGTGATGGGGTTATAGAAAATGCTAGAAATGTGGTTATGATTATGTGTTTATGGTTGTGGTTATTTGTTTAAAGGAGACTGGTTATATGGAAATCAAAAATGGAAGAATTTATTTATATAATTCAAGGTATTATTTGAATTTAAGTTCGTATGGAATTGAACCAATTACAAGTTTTGAGTATCCAAGAGAAACAATATATGTTTATGAATATAGCAAAGCGACAATTAAATTACTAGAAGAAATGATGAAGGGCTCGTTAGATTAACGGGCTCTTTTATTTTGTACAAAGAGATAAAAGGAGAACAATAAAATGCTAAAAAACGTGATGAGAGCTATTAAAAAGGAATTGAGTTATGAAAGAAATACTGAAAAAAGAATGGATGAAGTATCAAGAATTACAAAGAAATATAATCTTAACGACCATTTTCATACATTCAATGCAAAGAAGGTAACAAGTGATAGTAAAACAACAACTACAATTAATGAAATATTAGATTTTCTTGCGGCATACATTCTTGAAAGTGAAAATCTTACAACAAAGAAAAATGAATATAACATCTTAGATGAAAAGAGAATGAAAGATGTTGAAATGAATGAACAGGGACTTCCATCATATTCAAGTGATAATGAGGAAACAACTGCTGAATTTGAATTGACAAGCGCTCTAATTAATAAGGAACGATTATTAAAATATGAAGATACTGTATATCAGTTGTTAAAAGGCGATTATGAATTAATTAATGATGGTGCGGTGTTTGAAGATTTATGGTGTTGTCAAACATTACAAAATGAAGATGCTAGAGGACTGGTAGAAGGAATTTATAACACAATCCAATATTATGTATTGGAAATTCGTACAACAGGTTCTACGAAAAAAAGAATGATTAATAGAAAAAGGATTAAGGAATTATTGTATGGTGACATCGGAAGCATTGTTCGTTCTTATAGCAAATTTGAAACTGTACAAAAAAGAACGGGTGAAAGAGCCAATAAAAAATATTTTACTGAATCTAGTGAGGATATTGTAACCAATAGGCATTATCAAATTTTCAAATTATTAGTGGCCGATAAAAAAGCAATTACAAATCCAATTGAAATTATTCCGAGTATTGATTTAGAAGCAGCTATTGAAAAGAATATTGAGAATGGTGTTTTAGATGAAAAAGATGTTGAAATAATTAATTTGTTAAAGAATCATTATAAAGGTGATTTAGTGGAATGTTTAAAGGCTAGTGAAAAACGCACAACATATCGTTATCGTCTTGAACGTTTGATAAATAAATTAGAAAAAATTTGTTAGATTTTTGACCAGAGGAGAGAGATTTCTCCAATATATTATGTAATGGTAAATACGAGCCTCCTCACGTTTCTAATGTAGAAATCATTACGTTTTTCAACAAGAGCTTTTAATTTTAGCAGGTTCTCCTTACGCTCCATTAACCATTTGTGTTAGTGGAGCAATCTTTTTATTACCGATACATAATAAAACATAACAAATAGATTGGTGGTGTAACATTATTGATTACTGATGAAGTACTTAATACAACAAATAAACAATTGGCTCAAATAGATGAAATATTATTAATGAACACTAATGGTACATTAAAGTTAATTGATATGCAGATACAATTGCTCAATGATGTTGAGGAACAGACAGAGGATAAACAATTACTCGAACAAATAAACAAACAGATAGAACTGTTGAAGCATAATAAAGTGTTATTGGTGTTGGTCACTAAATATATCGTGAAGAATGAATTAAATGTTCAAGAAAAACGTGTGATAACAAATATTTTAAAGAGAGATTAAGAATTAGATGCCCCGTATTAGTCCAGAAAAATGGGAGTAGTCCTTAGAATAACTTGTCCACCATTATTCACACTTAACTGTACAAAACGCTTATAACTATTTTTTGTAAAAAAATGTGAAAAGGAGTGATGATATGGCAAAACCACAACGATTAAAGGAACGTAATCAAGGTCGAACGAGTGGGCAAGAATTGATTGAAAAAGAAAAAGAATTCAGTGAACATTTTTCAAAAGACCATATTGATAATCCTCCTGTATATTTCAGTGAAAGTGCTAAAAAGTACTATTTATTTATTGTTAAAGAGTTAAAGAAAATTGATTTGGTGAATGATTTAGATAAACCGATGATTGAAAATTTAGCATTTTATTATTCATTGATTGAGGATTGTCATAAGACTATTTCTGAAGAAGGTCAATTTATAGATTATTTACATGGTAAGAAAGCACATCCTGCAACCGAACAGTTAAATAAGCATACAACCAAAGCTAATGAATTAGCAAAATTATTATGTTTAACTGCTGATACTCGTCAAAAATTACAAAACATCAGTGAAAGTAATGAGGGAGATGAACTAATTGCTCAAATTATGAGAGGTGAGTTCTAAGTGGAACATTTACTTACTGTTGAGAATCTTAGAAATTTTGACTTCAATGAATATGTGGAAGATGAAGGAATAAAAGATTATCACTATCATATTGACGGTTCAAGAAATCTGTTGAGGAAACTTGAAGAGCCGAATATTGATGTCATTGAAAGATTGGTAAAGTCTAATCAAATTATTGAGCCAATATGGTGGATACTTAAATTTGGTGATGTAACAAGCGTTGAGTATAAAAAATATTTGGAGCTCATGGAATATAAAGCAGTGAAAAATGAGAACTCAAAGCTGCTTAAACAAATTGAAGAGTATAGAGATTTAATGTTGTAAGAAAGGAGGAATTACGTGGGAGTATTCGATTATTTTAATAAGAAAAGTGATAAAGAAGAACGTTCATTATATGACGGAGATGGCTCGGCGTTAGCATTAACAATGTTATTAGGTGGAGGAATTGTTAAAGCCGATCAATTAAAATCAATTCCAACTGCTAAAACATCGCTTGAATTAATATGTAATTCTATTGCTCAATTACCAATTTATTTGTATAAAGAGCAAAATGGTGAAATAGTAAAAGTACCAAATGAAAAACGTGTAATGTTGCTTAATAATGAACCAAACGAATTTACAGATTCGGTTCAATTTAAACGTAAATTGGTTGAAGATTATATTCTTTATGGAAAGGCGTTATCTTATGTAGAAAGAGCAGGAAATAAAGTGCTTCATTTACATGGATTAGATGCTGATAAAGTACAGTTTAAGAAATTCACAGATGACGGTGTTGCTTGGAGTAAAATTGAAGTTCAATATATGGGTGCTGGTGGAGTAAAGATTTTACCATATGAAAATCTATTGTTAATTGAAAGTGGCTCTAATGGTGTTTTAAAGAGCGGTGAAAGAACGTTGCAACTAGCATTGAATGAGGTTGAATTTTCTAAAAGTTTATTAGAAAACTTTGCACTTCCAACAGGTGTTATTGAAACTGCTGGTAAAATGTCTGAGACTGCTGTAAAACGACTGCGAAAAGGTTGGGAGTCATTATATGGAGGCGCAAGAAATGCTGGTAGAACAGTTATTCTTGAAGAAGGTTTAACTTATAAACCAATTTCATTAAAACCAGACGAACTTCAATTAACAGATTCAAAGAAAGTGACCACAAGTGAAATTGCAAGGTTGTTCAATGTTCCAGAATCTATGATTAACTCAAATTTAAATAAGTATAATAGTAATGCGGCTGAGAATCTACACTTCTTACAATATACTTTGTCACCGATCATTTCAGCATTTGAAAGTGCATTGGATAAGTCATTGTTATTGGAAAGTGAAAAAGAAGATGGTTACTATTTCCGTTTTGATGTTACAGAGATTCTTCGAGGAACGCCAAAAGAACAAACTGAAGCCATTGGACAAGCTCTTGAAAAAGGAATATTAAGTATTAATGAAGCTCGGGCGATGTTAGATAAGAATCCAATTCAGAAAGATTACTTTATGTGGTCATTAGGTGATATATTGTATGATGCTGAAAAAGATGAGTTTACTGTACCAAATACAAGTACGGTTATAGGTGATGAAAAGTTATCTGAAAATAAAACTGAAAAATCAGATAAAATGGCAGGTGATACGAAAAATGAAAATGGAACTACGAGTTAATCAGACCAACATTGAAGCAAATGAAGATGGCTCAATGACTGTCAATGGCTATGTAAATAAGACTGAACAATTTAGTGAAATGTTGGGACGCAACGAACAGTTTAAAGAAAAGATTTCACGCGGTGCTTTTAAACGTGCAATTGAGAAGGCAAAAGAAATTCATTTTCTTGCTGAACACGACAATAACAAAATTTTGGCTTCAACTCGCAACGATTCACTTCAATTGTCAGAAGATGCAAATGGACTCTATATGTCTGCAACGGTTGCTCCTACATCTTGGGGCAAAGATTATTATGAATTAATTAAGTCAGGAATTTTAAAGAACATGTCATTTGGATTCCGCTCAATTAAAGATTCATGGAAAAAGACTACTCAAGGTTATTTTGAACGGACAATCCATGAACTTGAATTATTTGAAGTTTCAGTTGTAAAAGACCCCGCATATTCTCAATCTTCAATTTCTGCTCGTGGAATTGATGTTGTTGAAGAGGTTGAAGTACCTGCTGAGGTTAAGAGGAAAATAGTAAGAAATATTTATGAAATGAGTCGCAAGGCTCTTATTGAATTGCGAAATGACTTGCTTGAACAATCACAAAGTTATGAAATTCGTGGTCTTACGGAAGAACACGAATATGAGCAATTAAAATCTCAAATTCGAGATATTGAAATACAACTAAAAAAAATAGATAAGAAAGAGGTTAGAAATATGGTTGAATTATTAAGTCCAAACGATACAAATGTAGAACAACGTGGTTTTGAAGAATTTTTAAAAGGTCACTTATATTCTGAAGAAGTTCGTGCAATTACAACAGGTACGGCACCAGGACAACTAACAGTTCCAACTTCAATTTCCGATCAAATTATTAAGAAATTAGAAGAAGTTGCTCCATTATTTGCACTATCTAAACAGTTTCCAAGTGAAAATGGTTATCTTGAAGTGTTAAAAGAAACTGATATTGGCGGAGCTCAATGGCTAGGTGAAATGGAAAATGCAACTCCAGCAGATTTCACAATGTCAAAAGTAAAATTAGAACAAAAGCGTTTAACAGCAGCTATTGAATTATCACAACAACTAATTAATGATGCTGGCTTTGATATTGTGAGTTATGCAATCAATGTTCTATCAAGTCGCATTGCTTATTCAGTTAACCGAGCAATTGTTAATGGAAATGGTGTTGGACAAATGGAAGGTTTCTTAACTGCAACATTGGCTCCAGAATCAGTGATTGAAACCGTTGCAGGTACAATTACTACTGATGATATTTTAGGATTATTCAACTCTATGAATCCAGAACTAGTCGAAGGTGCAGTGTTTGTTATGAATCGTAATACTTGGAATAAGGTTTCAAAGTTGAAAGATGCTGAAAACCGATACTACCTTGTGGATTTCAAAAATGGTAGTGGTTCTAAATATTACACTATGCTTGGATTACCAGTAATGATTACAGATGCTATGCCAGATATTGCAGCAGGAAACAAAGCAATTGGTTTAATTAATATGGGTGAAGCATATGGAACTCTGATTAAAAAGGGAATTGAAGTACAACATGTTTACGCTGATAGTACACAAGCACTACGTGGTTCTCAATTAATCGTTGCTTCTATCTATCTTGATGGTAAAATCATCAATGACCAAGCAATTCGCTTATTGTCTATTAAATAATTTCAGTTACCGTATTGTAAATAATACGGTAAGTTCCCAACACTCCTTTATATACCCGATGAAGATTATTATTCATCGGGTAATACATATTAATAATTAATTCCTAGTTTTTCTTTTAATTGGTAGAACAAAATTTTATTATTACCTTCTAAAACTATATAGTTATGCTCATATTCATCATGGTTTGAAACAATATCATTTATAATTTTTAGATGATTTGAATTTTCAATAGCTTTAAAAATTATTGTTACAGATTTAAATGGTCCATGAGCACCTTTTTTTATATTATCGAGTCTAAATAGGTCTTGAACAACAGTAATTTTATATTTAAATTTATTTATAATTCCCGTATTTTTTTCATGATCCTTTAAAGTAATTGAATCGTTTCCTCTTTTAACTGATACCCCATACTTGATTTTATTATCTGATGATAAAAAGGCATAATCAACTTTATTTTCTCTATGATTATATCCGATTTTTGGGACATCACTTTCAATATTATATTGTAAATTTAATTCATCTTTAAAAGCTTTTAAGAACATAGCCACTAATAACTCAGTTAAACCTGTTAGATTATCAGTGTTGCCTTTGTATTCATTACATTTTGTATAAAAACGTTCTTTAATGATGTATAAGTCATTACATGTAATAGTTAGGATATTATTTCTAATTTGCATATATATATCATCAAAAAGCGACTCAATCAATAACGTTTGCATATTAAAGAAACCTCCTTTTTATATAAAATAACAATTTTATAATTCAACAATAAAAGCATATCATTTGATATGCTTTTTGTATTGAATTTTTTTAGCAAATTTATCTTCATATCTGAATGAGTGAACAGATCCTCTAACTCTCCAATCAATACCTTCCCGTATACTTTTATGAATCGAAGCAAATGGCAGTGTTGCACGTTGAACGTATTCTTTCATAAATCGAGCAGTAGCTTGGATAGAAGGGAAAGTTTGTTTATATTCACCATTTTCATACCATTTAATACGAATACCTACAGCACGTTTGTTTTTTACTTTTACGCCCTCGACATTTTCAATTGTTTCTTTTGAATTAAAACTCTCCACAATTATACCACCTTTAAATTGTGTTATTTACCATTAAT
>NZ_QOZX01000079.1:0-49544 GCF_008368895.1 Bacillus sp. BB081 | reverse complement strand
TATTAATAATAAAATAAAAATCTATAACAAGGGGATTCAATTCCAGTTAAAAAAAACTAGGACACAGTAATACATTAGTTACCAACAAATAGGATGCATAAAAAATTGTGTTCATCTTTTTTCCTAGAAAAGAAAAAAAGTTAATTTATATAATTTTTTACACAACCGCTCAATTATTAAAATTACCGACCGCTCACATTATTGAGTGACTGGAAAACAACAAAGACGTTCTTAAATGTATGTAAAAACTTTAATAACAAAGATAAAAAAAGAATAGGTAATCGGAAATGTCGAAAGGATTAAATTGATATTAAAAATTGAAGGTGATACCATAAAATTAAACGATGTTTAAAACGTTGTTTAATTGATAAATTTTAGAGGAGGAGATAAGTTGAGGGGAAATGAAAACATATCAACGAAAGAAAAGATTTTAAATACAACATTGGAGTTAATTAAAGACGAAGGATTCGAAAGTGTAACAATAAGAAAAATTGCAGCATTGTCAGATACAAATATCGCGCTTGTAAATTACCATTTTGGCTCAAAGGAGAAGTTGATTAGCGAAACAATTAAAGTCCTATTAATTAGCTTTCAAGGCACTTTTTCTATTTTAGATGATATTAAAGTGCCAGCGAAAGAAAGATTAAAAATATTTTTACTTGATTATGTACTAGTAATTCGGCAATACCCTGAGTTAGTTAGGAAAATTATTGCAATGGGAACTACGGTATTTACATCTCAATACGAATATGGAGATTTTTTGAAGAGTCTTGGTTTTAGTAAAGTGAAGAATACTTTGAGTGAAATAACAAATGAAACGGAACAGGAAATTTTAATGATGATGACAGTGCAAATATTCGGATCCGTTTTTCTTCCAGCATTAATGATGCCAATTCTTGAATCAGGAGCAGATATAAAAATACTGCCTGTAGAAAAACAAATTGATTTCCTATTTGAACGCTATTTTTATAAAAATTGAGATAGTGGGTGGTAGAGATGATTAGTTTTTTTAGAAAACACTGGTGTGATGTAGGCTTAGTAATGGCTATTGCTGTCGTAGGTTGTTTAGTCGCAAATTTTGGAGAAATGAGTGAAATAAAAGTACTGTTAGCGTTAAGTTTTGTAGCCATTTTAGTGCATCAATTTGAAGAGTATCGTTGGCCAGGTTATTTCGCTGGTCTGTTTAATGTAGTTATATTTAAAAGTGATATACCAGATCGTTATCCATTAAATACGCAATCTGCTATGGTAATAAATATTTTGATTGCGTATGTTTTTTATTTACTTCCGGTTTTCTTGCCAAATATTATATGGCTTGGATTGGCACCTATTTTAATGGGGTTTTTTCAATTCATATGGCATGGTATTTTTGCGAATATAAAAGCAAAAACAATATACAACCCAGGATTAGGTGCGGTTGTATTACTACATGTTCCGATTGGTTATGCATATATGAGATATGTTCTTTTACACAATTTAGCTACAAATTTGGATTGGATATTAGGTTTAATCTATTTTCTAGTAGCTACCTATTTTTTTATTATAAAAGGAAATATGTTACTGAAAAGTAAGGAGACAATTCATTACTTTTCAAAAAAGCAATTAGGTCCGTACAATGATGCATTTAAGTGATTCAGAAGGGATTTTGGGTGCTGAAGAGAGTACAAGTGAATTACAAAAGAAAGGTGTGTAGGCGCCTTTCTTTTGTTTGAAGGAGATTTTTGTATTTTGGGGTAGCGTCTCA
The DNA here is from genome assembly GCF_008368895.1 of Bacillus sp. BB081. NCBI lineage: Bacteria > Bacillati > Bacillota > Bacilli > Caryophanales > Bacillaceae > Bacillus > Bacillus sp. BB081. Next base: position 47,800 of record NZ_QOZX01000079.1, on the reverse strand, counting down.
TGCCCATCAACCTAAGAAATTCATTGTTCCTCAAAATGAAAAAAATGACCTGAATTCTCATAAATAATGGTTGTAGTTATATAAAATTTTTGTTTTAGGGATACCTCAAAGTGTTAGCTTAATAAGAATAATCCTTAGCCTCCTTTAGATGAGAAAGGGGCTTTTTTACATATGAAATTACATGGGTCTTTAAAGATAGCTTTGAGCGTAGAGAGAAACTGAAATAAAAGTAAGGTCGGGTAAAGACTAGTATTGAAAAATATAAAAGATGGAAGTAGCATAGGGGATTTACGCATAAAGTAATATTGATGGTAAAATTAACAAAATTTTCATTTGATTCAGATAAATATGTGGTGCTTTTAACTTATAATAATGTTACTACAATGAAAATACGGCTGCGAACTAGTTATTTTAAAAATCAAATTTAGATGGGAAGAGGATAATGAAGACCAGAGATAGTTATAAAATTATTGTAATTGGTGCTGGGACTGCAGGAATATCTTCTACTGCACATTTGTTACGAAATGTACCCCTATTGAAAGAAAGTATAGCAATTATTGATCCATCAAAAAAACATTATTTTCAACCACTATGGAGTTTAGTGGGGGGAGGAATTGTTTCAAAGGAAAGTACGATGCGTGATCAAGAATTGCTTATTCCAAAAGGTGCAACGTGGATTCCTAAAAGTGTCGTTAAGTTGTTTCCGGAAGAAAATAAGCTACTTTTAGATGATGGACTGCTGATTGAGTATGAAATACTTATTGTAGCAGCCGGTATACAAATAAATTGGGACGGCATTAAAGGTTTAAAGGAGTCTATTGGGACTAATGGGGTTTGTAGCAATTACTCTTATAAATATGTTGATTCTACTTGGAGAGAAATTGAAAAATTTAAAGGAGGAAATGCAGTTTTTACCCACCCAAACACTCCAATTAAATGCGGTGGTGCTCCACAAAAGATTATGTATTTAGCAGAAGAGTATTTTTCTAATAGCGGTGTAAGAAACAAAAGTGAAGTAATGTTTTATACGGCGAACGCTAATATATTTCAGGTTCCACGTTATGCTAATACATTAGAACAAGTACTAGAAAGAAAGCAAATTATAACGAATTATAATAAAAACTTAGTAGAAATTATTGCCGAAAAAAGAGAAGCAATTTTTGAAGATACGCAAACACTGAAAAGAGAAACTGTACCATACAGTATGATCCATGTTGTTCCACCAATGGGGCCACCTAATTTTATTAAAGAGAGTGAGATAAGTGATTCTCAGGGGTGGGTAGATATAAGCCCTTATACTTTGCAGCATGTACAGTATAAGAATATTTTCGGACTTGGAGATTGTACCAATTTACCCACCTCTAAAACTGGAGCGGCAATTCGAAAACAAATACCTGTCTTAAAACAAAATATTAAGGACGTACTTAACGGAAGAGACTTGCATGCTAAATATGATGGATATACATCCTGTCCGATTGTTACAGGTTATAAAAGTCTTATACTCGCTGAATTTAACTATGAACATGAGCCTCAAGAAACATTTCCGTTTAATCAAGCGAAAGAACGATATAGTATGTTTTTACTTAAAAGATATATGTTGCCCTATATGTATTGGAATTTTATGTTGAAAGGGATGCTATAGGAGAAGATAGAAAGCAGTTATACAAATGGAAAAGTAATTTGAAATAACTATTTGGAGGGAATAGCTATGCTTTTAAAATATTTTTATGATGAAAAATTAGCACATGCTTCCTATTTGGTCGGTTGTCAGAAGGAAGGCGTAGCAATTGTAATTGATCCAGGTCGTTATATAGAACAATATATAGAATTTGCTAAGAAAGAGGGAATGGAATTAATTGCTGTGGCTGAAACTCACATTCATGCAGATTTTCTTTCTGGGTCTAGAGAACTTTCTAATCTTTATCATGCAAAGTTATATGTATCTGATGAAGGAAATTGTGATTGGAAATATCAATATCTTAACGAAGGTCGATACAAATTGGTTAAAGAGGGCACAGAGTTTAAAATAGGTCATATAAAATTTAATGTAATTCACACTCCAGGGCATACGCCTGAAAGTATTTCTTTTTTAGTAACTGATACAAGTCAAAATAATTATACAAATGATAAGCCGATGGGAATATTCACAGGTGATTTTATATTTGTAGGAGATATAGGAAGACCTGATTTATTAGAAACTGCTGTAGGTATGAAAAATACTGCAAAAATAGGAGCGAAACAATTATTTAATTCTATACAAAAAATAAAAATACTCCCTGATTATTTGCAAATATGGCCATCACATGGTGCAGGAAGCGCATGTGGAAAAGCATTAGGAGCAATTCCAACTTCTACATTAGGTTATGAAAAGATGTTCAATTGGGCATTTCAGTGTAATGAAGAAAGTGATTTTGTATCGACTTTATTGACGGGACAGCCAGAGCCTCCAAAGTATTTTTCATTAATGAAGAATTTAAATAAGTCTGGTCCTCCAAATCGTAAGAAGAGAGATGTTATTGCTATTAAAACAGTAGAAAAACTTCAAGAAGTTATGACGAGCGTTCAGCAAATAGTTGATATAAGGGATGTAGAGAGTTTTGCTTCTGGTCACATTGAGAAATCAATTAACATACCTTATAACAATTCCTTTACAACTTGGTGTGGATGGTTACTAGATTATAAAACAGAAACTTTAATCATTCTAGATGAGGAAAAGGTTAGAGTGGAGGAAGTTATTAGAGACTTTGAATCTATTGGGCTAGATAATATTATTGCTTTTGTACCTGTAAAGGTAATACAAAGATTGAATAGATTAGAAAGTTACAAAGAAGACACATCAATCGAATTATATCCGCATATAAAAGGTGGAAGTGTTAAGTTAATCGACGTGCGTAGTAAAAAAGAGTGGGAGGAAGGACATCTTCATGATGCAATACATATCCCTTTAGGAAATCTATTTAAGCAGCTAGATTGTATACCAAAAGATTGCCCAATAGTTTTACAATGTCGAACCGGATTGCGTTCCGCTATAGCAGCTAGTATTTTACAAAGAGCAGGTATAAAGGAAGTAGTGAATTTAAAGGGAGGATTTCTTGCATGGCAAAAAGAAGAGCTTCCTTATAAAACATGTAATCGCAATGTGTAGGGAAATAAATTTTATTAATTTATCCGATAAGGAAAATTGCGGATTACATAGGAGTATATCTATATATAGGAGCAATAGATGATTTATTCTATAGACCTGAATTTATTCAGAATTATGCTGATGAGCAAATAGATTTAGTGTTATCAGGGCATGCTCATGGAGGGCAAGTTAGATTGCCATTTATCGGAGGTTTAGTTGCTCCAAATCAAGGGGTTCTCCCTACATATACAGCCGGTTTATATGAAAAACAAAATACGTCTATGGTAGTAAGTAGAGGACTAGGTAATAGTATCATTCCGCAAAGAATTTTCAATAGACCAGAACTTGTAGTCGTACAGTTAAATTGAACTGTACGATTTTTTGTATAGAAAAATAAGCCATATGTAATTTATACAAGTTAACATTACAATTTTGTTAAAAATTTTCTACGTTACATAAAGTAACAAAATTTGACCCGTAAAGTTTGTTATAGTGTAAATAATCAAAAAACTTAAAAATTAGTCGAGTGAAAAGTGTGATAAGGAATCTGTATAAAAACATAAAGGGGTGTACACATGCATAAAGAATATGAAATTGAAGAGTATACGGCGATTGAGGAACAAATACATTATTATTGTAAATGCTTATTAGTAAGTCATCCTGATCAAATTATAAAGTATTTAGAAAAAAGGTTAGAAAAATATGCAGAAACATTACAATATGCCCATTTATATCCCGACACAGTTATATTACCGTTACAGCAATTAGTTATCGAATATTCTTTAGATGTTGCTAGAATTAGGAAATATATGAATTTAAAAACGTAAAATAAAATATATAATTTAAATGAAACAGAGTCGACTTTAAGAAATGATATTCTAATGTCGACTCTGTTTCATTGTTTAAGATTGAAAATACATACTAATCAATGAAGTTTGACATATAATTACGCAAGAGTAAAATAAAAGTGAGTACTCACTCATTTTAGAAAAGGGGGAAGAATACGTGCAGCAACCTGCCATTATTTTACGGACTGTATCAAAAAGTTTTGGAAAAAAAGAAGTGTTACACAATCTTTCATTGCAAGTTGAAAAAGCAGAGATATTTGGTTTAGTTGGGCCTTCAGGTTCAGGGAAAACGACTCTTATTAAATTGATTGCAGGTATTAATGAGGCAACGAAAGGTGAAGTGCTTGTATACAACACGAACATGCCTAATTTAAATGAAAAGAATTGGTTATATGGCTCAGGCTGATGCATTATATGAAGAACTATCAGCATATGAAAATGCAGATTTTATTGCAACGATGTATGGATTAAAGGGAAAACATAAAAAAGAAAGAATCGAAGAGGTTTTTGACCTTGTACAATTATCACAACATATAAGACAGCAAGTGCAGCATTTTTCAGGTGGGATGAAGAAGCGTTTATCATTAGCGATAGCACTCCTTCATGAACCTGAAATATTAATTTTAGATGAGCCAACAGTGGGGATAGATCCACTTCTTAGAAAAACAATCTGGGAAAAATTTTATGATTTGAAAAAGAAAGGCACAACTATTATTGTAACGACGCACATTATGGATGAAGCTGAATTTTGTGAACGCCTAGGATTAATTAGAGAAGGGAAGCTAGTTGCGACTGGAACACCTGAAGAATTGAAAAAACGGGTATCATCAGGACGGATTGAAGATGTCTTTTTGTTGGAAGAGGTGGCTCTATCATGAGAGTTACTGGTGTAATCATTCGTATTATTCGCCAATTTTTTCGAGATAAACGTTCGTTAGCGATGATGTTTGGGGCACCAATGTTATTACTTTGGTTATTGTCTCTAGTGTTTACACAAAAAGACTATGTACCGCATATCGCTGTAGTTGATGTGCCTGCTCCTATTGTAAAAACAATGAAAACTCAAGAAGCCTCAATTTATGAATACGGCAAAGAGAAAGCAATTTCAGAGTTAGAACTGCAAAAGGTAGATGCAGTAATTTATTTAGAGAATAGGAAAATGAATCTTTTATTAGAAGGAAGTGATTCATCAAAAAATCGTGCTGTACTTCAAGTTTTACAAAAGAGTACAGAAAAGAATGAAGTATCAGTTATGAAGCCTGAGGTAAATTACTTACATGGCTCTAAAGACTTTACAATGTTTGATGGGCTTGGTCCCGTATTGATTGGTTTCTTTACATTTTTCTTTGTATTTATATTGTCTGGAGTTTCCTTTGTTAGAGAACGTTTAAGTGGTACATTAGAGAGGTTATTGTCCACTCCAGTGAGAAGATGGGAAATAGTTGTAGGATATATTATTGGTTTTGGAATCTTTGCGTTTATACAATCAATTATAATCGTGAATTTTTCAGTTTATATTTTAGATTTGTATGTAGCTGGTTCCATATGGCTAACGCTACTTATTACATGCCTGCTTTCTTTAACGGCATTAACTTTAGGGACGTTTTTATCAGCATACGCAAATAATGAATTTCAAATGATCCAGTTCATACCGCTTGTCATTGTGCCCCAAATTTTCTTTTCTGGGTTGTTTCCAATTGAATCTATGAATAAGTGGCTACAAATGTTAGGGAAATTATTTCCGCTCACATATGGAGCTGACGCAATGAGACAAGTGATGATTCGAAATCAAGGATTTACAGAGATTGCGTTAGATCTAACTGTATTACTACTTTTTTCTCTATTATTTGCAATAGGGAATGTATTTGCATTAAAGAAACATCGGAAAATATAATGATGATACAAAGGGGCATTATAGATGAAGAAGGATTGGTTGGATGAATTAATTGCCGCAACTAATACGGATAAACGAAATGAACGTCAAATGCGTATTTTAGAGGCAGCTGTTGATATGTTTGGAGAAAAAGGATATGCATCAACTTCTACAAGTGAAATTGCAAAGCGTGCTGGTGTAGCGGAAGGAACAATCTTCCGCTACTATAAAACGAAAAAAGATTTATTGTTAGCAGTCGTCATGCCGACATTAACAAAGTTTGCTGCACCATTTTTTGTACAAGCCTTCGCAAAGGAAATTTTCAAATCGCAGTATGAATCGTATGAAGGGCTGCTAAGAGTTGTTATTCATAATAGATTTGAATTTGCAAAAAAGCATTTTCCAATGATAAAAATATTAATTCAAGAAGTGCCATTTCAGCCAGAATTGAAAAACGAAATACAACATTTAGTAGAAACAGAGTTACTTTCACATTTTAAAAAGTTGATTGTAAAGTTTCAAGAAGAAGGGGAAATTATTGAGATGCCTCCATCTTCTGTATTACGTCTTACTTTATCAGCTGTATTAGGTTTACTATTAACAAGGTTTTTATTATTGCCTGAAGAAAAATGGGATGATGAAGTGGAGATTGAAAATACGATTCAATTTATATTGTATGGATTAACGCCACGAATCTAACTATAACAACATTTTAGGGGTTTGATTTTTTGTATTTAAATAAATGTAATTTAATAGGTTTAATCATAAGTAAAAATATGTTGATGTGTGAATTTCATATACTATTTTTAAGCAAATAATAAATCGCCTTTAAAAAGGCGATTTATATTCATTATACAATTTTGATAAATAAGTACTTGTTTACTAAAAATATTTTGAATTAGCGTGTTTCTTTGTCTCTTCTTCTAAGACCTAATAATCCTGCTAGACCTAATAAACCGAGCCAAGCCCAATTATTATTTCTATCACGATTATTATTTAAATCATTTGTCGTATTTACATTTCGAGTTCTCACATCATTATTAACTCTGTTCAAGTTATTATCATTAACTCTGTTCAAGTTATTGTCATTAACTCGAGTTGACATATCAGTGTTATTAACTCTATTCATATGATTTCCATCGTATTCAGCTTGGGCAGATGTGCCTAAAAACATAATAGATAGTGCTAAAACACTTAAAATAGATGATAATTTTTTCTTCATAAATTTCCCCTCCTTTCTTATGTATTAATTTTTCCATTGCTTTTGTACATTATTCGTATCACAGTATCTAAATCATAAAGTTAAAATTATTAGAACTATCTTTAATCTCCATTATTAAAAGTACAGGTAAATACAACGAAGCGGTTAACAAAAGTTAACCGCTTATGCCATGTTATGCTTGATCAGATTGAAGAACATGTAAAGGGGGAGGAATAATCCAGCCTTTTTTCTTATTTAACCGTAGTAAAGTAGCACCTGCTTGTGCTTTTTTCATATGGAATTGTCCAAACATCATTCCTACGTCTTCTCGAAGTGATTGTCCCATCGCTTGGCTACATGCTACTAGTCCAGCAGCAAGATCCATAGAAACTTTAGCTGCAATTTCTGCGTCATTAATACGAGCACCAGGAGGGATTGTTTCAATAGATGCAACTGGACGTTCTGGAGGTGCTGGTGGTAATGCCACACCGTTTGATTTTAACAAGTTTTTTAGTTCTTCAACTTCTGATTGGATATCATTTTCTATAAGATTTTCTAAAAACTTTTTTAAGTCCTCGTCTCCAGTATGATTGACAAGAACTTGGTAACCAGCAATTGCACCTTGTGCCCCTGCAAGATAACTCCAAATTGCAAAGACTTCTCCGTAATGCATTGGTTCATTTTGGGGATTACCACTTAATACTCCCATTTTAATATGCCTCCTTAAACTGAATGGATTTTTTGAAATATTTCTTACCAAAGAAAAAATACTTCTGAAAATGTTCCGTAATAAAGAAAGTAGGTTTCTAAAATTCATTTGGAACACCCTAACTACAAGTAATACTTTCTCAGTCTATAATGTACAAATTTAAAGAATATATTCTAAATAACTTGGGATTAAAATTCATATTAAGGCTTATTTTAATTTAAATGTAAAGAGGAAAGGAAAGAATCTGTAACTATGCTAGTAAAGATGGATTGTGTTTAGACAAAAAAGTGTTAACAAGTTTGTACAAGAACTTGTTAATACATATACGAAATAGATTTGAATTGCAGTTGATATAGCATTAAATTTATAGTTATTATAAAAATAATCAATATAAACAGACTTTGCTTAAGATACTAATATCAGTACAATTTAGATTGTATGGATTGATACCATGGAGGTAATGAAATGCGGCAATTTGCAAAACCAACAATTGTTGTAAGTAAATGTTTAGAATTTGATGCCTGTCGTTATAATGCAGAGATGATACCAGATGTAACAATACGAAATTTGCAGCCATTTGTTACATTTATACCTGTTTGTCCAGAAGTCGAGATCGGATTGGGGACTCCTCGTGAAACGATACGAATTGTAGAAGAAAATGGTGTGAATAGGCTTGTACAGCCGTCGACACGAGAAGATGTAACTGAAAAAATGAAGCAATTTTCAAATGACTTTTTACAAACGATATCCGATGTGGATGGTTTTATTTTAAAGAATCGTTCGCCAAGTTGTGGTACGCGCGATGTGAAAATTTATTCTGGTTTTGAAAAAGCGCCAGTAAAAGGAAAGGGATCTGGCTTATTTGGCGGAGCAGTAATAAAAAAATTTTCGCATCTTCCAATTGAAGAAGAGGGTAGATTGTCGAATTTTATTATTAGAGAACATTTCTTTACAAGACTGTTTACAATCGCGCATTACAAAATGATTAAACATACTAAAAACATAAAAGAACTCGTATCATTTCAATCAGACTATAAGTATTTATTTATGGCATATAATCAAGTGAAACAAAAAGAATTAGGGCGTATTATTGCAAATCAAAAAAATGAAACGATTGAAGTTGTATTTGAAAACTATGAGAAGACTTTATATGAATTATTTATGCGCACCCCCCGCTATACATCGAATGTAAATGTATGTGAGCATATTTTTGGATATTTTAAAACAAAGTTGAAAAAACAAGAAAAAGATCATTTTTTAGATTTGATACAAAAGTATATAGAAAAGAAAGTCCCGCTTAGTAGCTTACTTACAATTTTAAAATCATGGGCCATTCGATTTGACGATAAGTATTTATTAAGACAAACATATTTTGAACCATACCCTGAAGCTTTAGTAGAAATTTCTGATTCGGGAAAAGGTAGAGATTATTAAACGATAAATTACATAATTCGACACAAAACTTCCTATGTTGTTGTAGAACAATGTAGGAATTTTTTTGTGCATTAGTACAGAATCTGTTTTAAAATTGAGTTATGACAGAATTATAGCAATTGTCTAACTAATATTCGTGTCTTTTAATTCGTAATGTTTGTAGTAGAAACTCGCACGCTGTCGAAACTCAATATTCGATAAGGGGTGTGTAGCGGAATGGAATTTACTCTAACTCGCGAAAAACAAATGATTAAAGAAATGGTACGTGACTTTGCTGAAAAGGAAATCGCACCGAAAGCTGTGTATTATGACAAAACTGCGGAATTTCCATATGAAACATTTCAAAAAATGGGCGAACTAGGATTATTAGGTATCCCATTCCCTGAAGAGTATGGAGGTTCAGGTGGCGATACTGTATCGTACGCGTTAGCAGTTGAAGAAATTGGTCGTGCTTGTGGTGGGACAGGATTAAGTTACGCTGCAACAATTTCATTAGGTGCTTCTCCAATTTATTATTTCGGTACAGAAGAACAAAAACAGAAATATTTAGTTCCAATGGCGTCAGGTAAAACATTAGGTGCTTTCGGATTAACTGAGCCGAACGCTGGATCTGATGCAGGTGGTACACAAACGAAAGCTGTATTAGATGGAGACGAGTATGTTATTAGTGGTGAAAAGTGTTGGATTACAAATGCAGAGTATGCAAATACAATTATTGTAACCGCTATCAACGGTGTTGAAGATAATGGTAGAAAGCGTATTTCGGCATTTATCGTACCGACTACAAGTGAAGGATTAACGATTTCAAGTCCTTACGATAAGATGGGTGTTCGTGCTTCTAATACATGTGAAATCGTACTTGATAGTGTACGTGTACCGAAAGAAAATATTCTTGGTGATGTAAATAAAGGATTTAAACAATTCTTATATACACTTGATGGAGGACGTATTTCAATCGCAGCATTAGCAGTAGGTATTGCACAATCTGCATTTGAACGTGCGCTGCAATATGCGAAAGAACGTCAACAATTTGGAAAGTCAATCTCTAATTTCCAAGCGATTCAATTTAAATTAGCTGATATGGCGACTGAAGTAGAACTTGCACGTAATTTAGTACATAAAGCAGCTTGGTTAAAAGATAATGATAAACCTTTCGGTAAAGAAGCGGCTATGGCAAAGTTATTTGCATCTGAGGCTGCTAGTCGTATTGCAAATCAAGCGGTACAAATTCACGGTGGATACGGCTATATGCGTGAATATGAAGTGGAACGACATATTCGTGATGCAAAACTATTAGAAATTGGTGAAGGAACTTCTGAAATTCAACGTCTCGTAATTGCAAGACATTTAGGATGTAGATAAAAAGGAGGAATCACTATGTTTCAAAAAATATTAATTGCTAATCGCGGGGAAATCGCAGTTCGTATTATAAAAACTTGTCAAAAACTTGGCATTCGCACTGTTGCTATTTATTCTGAGGCTGATGAAAATGCCCTTCATGTAAAAATGGCAAATGAAGCTTACTTAGTAGGTGGATCGCGTGTCCAAGAAAGCTATTTAAACCTTGAAAAAATTATTGAAATAGCTAAGAAGACAAATGCTGAAGCAATCCATCCGGGATATGGATTATTATCAGAGAATCCGTCTTTTCCGGTTCGCTGTAGAGAAGAAGGGATTGTATTTATAGGTCCATCAGAAGAAATCATTACGAAAATGGGAAGTAAAATCGAATCTCGTATTGCAATGCAAGCTGCAGATGTCCCAGTAGTTCCAGGTATTACTACAAATATTGAAACTGCTGAAGAAGCAATTGAAATTGCAAAACAAATTGGTTATCCATTAATGCTGAAGGCATCCGCAGGCGGCGGAGGCATTGGAATGCAGTTGATGGAAACTGAGCAAACGCTCACCAAAGCATTTGAAAGTAACAAAACAAGAGCACAAAACTTCTTCGGTAACGGAGAAATGTATTTAGAGCGCTATATTGCAGATGCACATCATATTGAAATTCAGCTTTTAGCAGATACACATGGTAACACAGTGTATTTATGGGAGCGTGAATGTTCCGTGCAGCGCCGAAATCAGAAAGTAATTGAAGAAGCACCTTCACCATTTTTAGATGAAGGTACGCGAAAAGCGATGGGAGAAGTTGCTGTACAAGCTGCCAAAGCTCTAGGCTATACAAACGCAGGTACAGTTGAGTTTCTTGTAGATGATCAGAAGAACTTTTATTTCTTAGAGATGAATACGAGATTACAAGTAGAGCATCCAGTTACAGAAGAAATTACTGGTTTAGATCTTGTAGAACAACAACTTCTAATTGCATACGGTGAGAAACTATCATTTACACAAGATGATGTAAAACGTAGTGGTCATGCCATTGAGGCACGTATTTATGCAGAGGATCCGAAAACTTTCTTCCCATCACCTGGGAAAATTACAGATTTAGCACTTCCATCAAATGTACGTATTGATCATTTTTTAGAGAATCAAGTCACGATTACACCTTTCTATGATCCAATGATTGCGAAAGTCATTGCTCATGGTGAAACTCGTGAAGAAGCAATTTCAAAATTACATGATGCTTTAGAAGAAATAAAAGTAGAAGGTATTAAAACGAACACGCCAATGCTACTTCAAGTATTGGAAGACGATGTGTTCAAAAGTGGTATTTATACAACGGGTTTTGTAACGAAACAACTTGTTAAAAAATAAGATTTAACAATATTAAGGGGGAAAAAATGATGACGAAGGTATATGCATCGATGGCAGGAAATGTATGGAAGATTGTTGTAGGAGTAGGAGATACAGTAGAGGAAGAGCAGGATGTCGTCATTTTGGAATCTATGAAAATGGAAATTCCAATCGTTTCAGAAGAAGCTGGCACAGTTATGAAAATTAATGTGCAAGAAGGCGATTTTGTAAATGAAGGAGATGTATTACTAGAAATTGAATAGGGAGATATAGGGGGAAGCGAATTGAAACTACCTAATTTTGCTGTCATTAAAGAAGTCGGGCCACGCGATGGCTTACAAAATGAAAAAAAGATTGTTGGCACAAAAGATAAAGTAAAATGGATTCAACTACTTACAGAGGCGGGATTATCGTACGTTGAAGTTTCCTCATTCGTTCACCCTAAATGGGTCCCTGCATTAGCAGATGCAAATGATGTGTTTTCTGAGCTAAAAAGGGATCCCAATGTTACATATGCAGCGCTTGTTCCAAATCAAAATGGTTTGGAACGAGCTTTTTTGCAAAATGTAGATGAGGTGAATGTTTTTTTATCAGCAAGTGAATCTCATAATAAAAGTAATATTAATAAATCAATTAAAGAAGCATTAGTTGTAATTGAAGATATAACAAAACAGGCATTATTCGAAGGGAAAAAGGTAAGAGGCTATGTTTCTACTGTATTTGGATGTCCTTATGAAGGGGATATAAGTACCGCAGCAGTTGACGAATTATGTAATCAACTATTTTCATACGGCATTTATGAAGTCTCGCTTGGTGACACGATCGGTGTAGCGAATCCACTACAAGTAGAGCGAGTATTAGAACATTTATTAAAGAAATACGATGCTTCGCAGTTTGCAATGCATTTCCATAATACGTACGGTATGGCTCTGGCGAATGTAGTTAAGTCTTTAGAATACGGTATTACAACATTTGATAGTTCTTGTGGTGGCCTTGGGGGTTGTCCATATGCACCTGGAGCATCAGGTAATGTTGCAACTGATGACTTAGTTTATATGCTCCATAAGTTAGGGGTCCAAACGAATATTGATGAAGAGAAGTTATTGAGAGCGAGTCAGTTTATTCAAAGTAAATTAAATATCCAATTACCAAGTCATGTGTATAGAGCGCTTCAACATAAAACGATAAGTAGGTGAGAAGATGCTACAATTACAAAATATTTCAGTTGATTATGTAACACCTCACGTTGTAAAGATTTCATTAAATCGTGAAAGACAAGCAAACTCATTATCTTTAGCGTTATTAGAAGAGTTACAAAACATATTAACTCAAATAAGTGAAGAGTCAAATACTAGAGTAGTTATTCTAACAGGTGCTGGTGAAAAAGCATTTTGTGCTGGTGCTGATTTAAAAGAACGCGCTGGTATGAATGAAGAACAAGTTCGTCATGCTGTTAGTATGATTCGCACTACTATGGAAATGGTTGAACAATTACCACAGCCAGTTATCGCTGCTATAAATGGAATCGCACTTGGTGGTGGTACGGAATTAAGTTTAGCTTGTGATTTTAGAATTGCGGCTGAATCTGCAAGTCTTGGTCTTACTGAAACTACACTTGCAATTATACCAGGAGCAGGTGGTACGCAGCGTTTGCCAAGATTAATTGGTGTTGGTAGAGCGAAGGAATTAATTTATACAGGAAGACGTATTTCGGCGCAAGAAGCAAAAGAATATGGTTTAGTAGAATTTGTTGTACCAGCTCATTTACTTGAAGAGAAAGCAATTGAAATAGCAGAGAAAATTGCTAGTAATGGTCCTATTGCTGTTCGATTAGCAAAAGAAGCAATTTCAAACGGTATTCAAGTTGATTTACATACCGGATTACAAATGGAAAAACAAGCGTATGAAGGTGTAATCCATACGAAAGATAGATTAGAAGGATTACAAGCATTCAAGGAAAAACGCACACCAATGTATAAGGGGGAGTAAATATGTTAGACCAAAAACAACAATCGAATACATTTGAAGAACGAGTTGAAACGATTAAACAAGGCGGCGCACCAAAATATCATGAACAAAACAAAGCAAAGGGAAAACTATTCGTTCGAGATCGTTTAGCGCTTTTATTTGATAATGGTGAATATGTAGAAGATGCATTATTTGCAAACTGTGAACAAACTGGATTACCTGCTGATGGTGTTATAACGGCAACGGGTAAAATACATGGTCGTATGGCATGTGTGATGGCAAATGATTCAACTGTAAAAGCTGGATCATGGGGGGCACGTACAGTTGAAAAGATTTTACGTATTCAAGAAACGGCAGAAAAATTACGTGTTCCGTTATTTTATTTAGTTGACTCTGCTGGAGCGCGTATTACTGATCAAGTTGAAATGTTCCCAGGGCGCCGTGGTGCAGGAAGAATTTTCTATAATCAAGTGAAATTATCAGGTAAAGTTCCGCAAGTATGCTTATTATTTGGACCTTCTGCAGCTGGTGGCGCATATATTCCAGCCTTTTGTGATGTTGTTATGATGGTGGAAGGAAATGCATCTATGTATTTAGGGTCTCCTCGTATGGCTGAGATGGTTATCGGCGAGAAGGTAACCTTAGAAGAAATGGGCGGAGCACGTATGCATTGCTCTGTATCAGGATGCGGAGATGTTTTATGTAAGACCGAAGAAGATGCGATTACACAAGCAAGACAATACATTTCATATTTTCCAAACAACTACTTAGAAAAGACTCCATTGGTTACACCTCAAGAACCGAAACAATTCGATAAAACGTTAGAACAAATCATTCCAGAAAATCAAAATGCTCCTTTCAATATGAAAGATCTCATTAATAGAGTTATTGATGAAGGTTCTTTCTATGAAGTGAAAAAACTATTTGCTCAAGAACTAATTACAGGCTTGGCACGTATTGATGGTAAGCCAGTTGGTATTATTGCAAATCAACCGCGTATGAAAGGCGGCGTATTATTCCACGATTCAGCGGATAAGGCTGCGAAGTTTATTAATTTATGTGATGCATATCATATTCCGTTGTTATTCCTTGCAGATGTACCTGGATTTATGATTGGTACAAAAGTAGAACGTGCTGGTATTATTCGTCATGGTGCAAAGATGATTTCTGCAATGAGTGAAGCAACTGTACCGAAAATTTCTATCGTTGTTCGTAAAGCATACGGTGCTGGTTTATATGCAATGGCAGGTCCAGCCTTTGAACCAGATTGCTGCTTAGCATTACCGACAGCTTCTATTGCGGTAATGGGTCCAGAAGCAGCAGTCAATGCTGTATATGCAAATAAGATTGCAGCTTTACCAGAAGAAGAGCGTGATAGCTTCATTGCTGAAAAACGCGAAGAGTATAAGAAAGATATTGATATTTACCATTTAGCATCAGAGATGGTCATTGATGGTATTGTTCATCCAAACAATTTACGAGAAGAGTTAAAAGGACGATTCGAAATGTATATGAGTAAATATCAAGTATTTACGGATCGTAAACATCCTGTTTATCCAGTTTAAAAGCCCTATTTAGGGCTTTCTTGCTCAAAAAGTCAAGGAGGGGAAAACATTGAAACAAGCAGTTTGGTTTCCAACAGAAGAATATAAAGAAAAAACGCGTTTATATGGTTGGATGAAATCATTGGGCTATGAAGATTATGAAACGTTTTATAATAAATCTATTGAAGAAACAGATTGGTTTTGGGGAGAAGCTGAGAAAGCGGTTGGCTATCAATGGATGAAGCCTTATACAGAAGTGCTAGATTTAGAAAATGGTACGCCGTTTGCACAGTGGTATAATGGCGGAACATGTAACGTTGTAGAATCAGTTTTATCACGCTGGCTTGCAGATGATGAAACAAGAACGCAACCAGCACTACAGTACGAGGGAGAAAATGGAACTTCAAAATCATTTACATATGAAGAGCTTGACAACTGGGTAAGTCGCGTTGCAAACGGTTTGAAACATGCGGGTATTGAAAAAGGTGACCGTGTAACAATTTATATGCCGATGATTCCAGAAACAGTTGTTTCAATGCTAGCTGTTATGAAAATCGGAGCAATTATTTCACCAATATTCTCAGGATTTGCGTCTGATGCAGTCATGACTCGCGTGCAAGCGGCAGGGTCAAAAATGATCATTACTGCAGATGGTTTTTCACGCCGCGGTAAAATTGTTTCATTAAAAGATGAAGTAGATAAAGCTTGTGAGCATTGTCCAACTGTTGAAAAAGTTGTTATCGTTCGTCATGCAGGAAATGATTTTACACCGCATCATTACGATTTCTCATGGAGTACGCTAGAAAAAGAAAAACCATTTACACATGCTGAAGAAATGCATAGTGATGATCCGTTAATGCTCATTTACACATCAGGTACAACTGGGAAACCGAAAGGAACAGTACATACACATGCTGGTTTCCCTTTGAAAGCTGCATTTGATGCAGGATTTGGAATGAATATCAAACAAGGTGACCGCGTGTTATGGGTAACTGATATGGGATGGATGATGGGACCATTTCTACTATTCGGCTCTCTCATAAATGGAGCAACGATGGTTATGTACGAAGGTGTTCCTGACTTTCCAGAGGCAGATCGTTTATGGGAGACGGTTGATAAATATGAAATTACACATCTCGGTATATCACCAACATTAATTCGTGCGTTAATGGCAAAAGGTGATGAGTATGTTAATAAACATTCACTAAAGAGTTTAGAAGTATTCGCATCAACAGGTGAACCTTGGAATCCAGACCCTTGGATGTGGCTATTTGAAACAGTTGGAAAAAGTAATGTACCAATTTGTAACTATTCAGGCGGTACTGAAATTTCTGGTGGAATTTTCGGAAACGTCCTTATTAAACCAATTGCACCGATTAGCTTTAACGCTTCTTTACCAGGAATGGCAGCGGTTGTGCTCGATGATCAAGGTAATCCAATTCGTGATGAAGTTGGAGAATTATGTTTAGAGAAACCTTGGGTTGGTATGACGAAAAGCTTCTGGGAAGACGATGAACGCTATGTGAACACATATTGGTCACGTTTTGAAAATAAATGGGTTCATGGTGACTGGGTGATTTATGATGGTGAGCAATATATTATTACAGGACGCTCAGATGATACGTTAAACATTGCTGGAAAACGTATTGGACCTGCAGAATATGAATCTATTCTTGTGAAGCATAATGATGTCATAGAAGCTGCCGCGATTGGTGTACCTGATGATGTAAAAGGTGAAGTTTGTCATTGTTTTGTAGTATTAAGGGACAATGTAACATTCACAGGAGAGTTAAAGAAAGAATTAATGAGTTTAGTAAACTCTCATATCGGAAAAGCATTGTGTCCAAAAGATATTCACGTTGTAGAAGATTTACCAAAAACACGTAATTCTAAAGTAATGCGACGCGTCATTAAAGCTGCTTACTTAGGAAAAGAATTAGGTGATTTATCATCACTTGTAAATCCTGAAGTAGTTCCGTTTATTCAGGGGTTACAGTCTAGCAAACTATAAAATTACGAATGAGCTCTATGTAAATAGAGCTCATTTTTAATGTTTACAAAAAGATAAGAGAGAAAAAGTAAATTTGAAGTTAAAAAATCTACTATTAGTGTTAAGTATGTCTGTGTTTGTTTTTAGTTTTTATCAAAATAGGATACTGTTGCATATCTATCCAATGGAGTAATTGAATTTTGTTAAGAATGAAAATTTAGTGAAGAAAAAAGTAATGAATAAAAGGAGAAATCCCTGGGGGACAGGGATTCAATAAAGGAAATATCATCGTCGTTCAATGTCGAAATTTGGCGTATTAGACAAATTAATATTATCACGAATTTTCAGGAGATTGTGATAGTGGATGTGTCAAAAATGTGTACGGTTTTCATATAAAAGTGTTAATTAAATAGGAAAAGGGAAAAGAATTAAGTTCACTCGTTCTTAAGATTTTTCCCTTTCAAATTTACTGCTTGTTCGTTGTTCTATATACATCTGAAATTGGTAAATCGTCGCCATGTAAAGCTTGAGTACTGTCCTTTTTGTTTGAATCATGTGCCTCCTGAGATGTTTCTTGCATTTGCTCTTGAGCTTTACTAGGAGTATTCAGCGCATCCGATGACACATAATCAAGTTGTTGACTTAATAGATTTTTTTTATCCATGTTATGTAGCTCCTTTTTGAATTTAGATATAAAAACGAAGTGTTTTTAAATAGTTACGTGGGTATTATGTTTCTTTGAATGGAATTATATACATAACCTATATTGAGAATTTAACTAATTATAAAAATCACTTGTGATGACAAGTTTAAGAAATATAAAGATCATTAGTTCTTAATAAAAGCTTTATTTTAGTAGGGTGTTTCGAAATTTCATTTGAAAGGAATATCCCAATGATAAGATGAGCACTGTAAATCAGTGCTCATCTTATCAGAAATTGCTTAGTACTTAAAGATAAAACCATTACGGACAATTCACAATGGTAATAGTGACGCTAGCCATTGTTCCAGGAGAATCAAGAAGTGAAGCAGTAACGGTTACTGTTCCAGGCCCATTAGCGGCTAGAAATACAGCGGTAAAGTTACCTGAAGCATTTGTAATGACAGCAAGAGGAACCATGAAAGCAAGAGAAGGATTACTAAATGAAAAACTGACCACTACTCCTGGAGTAGGACTACCGTTTACTAATACTTGACCCGAAAAAAATAAAGTATTATTTCCTTGAGTGGATACACATGTCGTGGTTTCGTTAGAAGTCAAAGTAATAGATGCAGGCCCAGCAGGAAGATTAAATCCAGTTGGTCCAGTTGATCCAGTTAGTCCAGTTGGTCCAGTTGATCCAGTTGGTCCAGTTGAACCAGTTGGTCCAGTTGATCCAGTTGAACCAGTTGGTCCAGTTGATCCAGTTGGTCCAGTTGAACCAGTTGGTCCGGTTGAACCCGTAGCTCCTGTAGAACCGGTGGGACCAGTAGGGAATTGAAAGGGTTGAACAGGTGGAAGTGTAGGTCCAATAGACCCCGGATTAAGTGCAGCAAAAGATAAAAACTCGTCCATTATTTATCACCTCTAAAAATCGTATTACTAATAGTAAATGTAATGATAAAGCAAAGTGAAATGGACAAGCGGTTGTATTTTAATAAATTAAACAAAATTTTTATTTGATAGAAAGAGAGATTAGTATGATTCCTTTAGAAATTAAATATAAAAAGGCGAGTATTTTCAAATCGCCTTTTGGGTAATGCAGTGTAATTTTATTCAGTTATTTTAAAAATAGTTTCATTCGGTTTGGAAAATCCATACAGTTTCCTTGCGAATTTTAAAATTTCTTCTTCACTATCTGTTAAAGCTTTAACATCATTCTTAAGGGAATGACCATCCTTCTTTAAAGAAGATAATTTTTGTTGCTCCGTATTAAGCGTGATTTGTTTTTCTTTAATCATTTCTTGTTGGTTATTAAGAGAATATTGAAGGACAAAAATGATAGGTAATATTAAAGCCAAAATAGTTATAATACGGCGTCTTGTTTTTTTATTATTACCTTGTTGGGTGTTAGGGTTCACTTGCTGTGAGGGTATATTAGGATTTGATTGTTGTGATGATACATTTGGGATGTTTCCCATTAAAATGCCTCCATTACTGATTGTAGAATTTAAACCATTTAAAAGTATTATAAATGTTCAATAGGGATTTTAGAAGATATTTTAATATAGGTGAGTTTTGTAAAGTTTAAACAAAATTTTTATTTAAATAAAAGAAACCCCGATTGTCTATGGGGCTCTTGAAGATAATGGTTAAGTAATGAAGTACTCCACTAATTAAAGATATCATGAATTTTTTGGTGAAAATACTGGTGAATTCATCCGAATTAATGAGAGCCTCATTTGAAACAAAAATGCTATTTTAATAGGGAGGGGAATAATGATGATTCCATGGGACAAGCGAGTATACATTGTATCAAGGTGATTATTTTATTAAAGAGGGGACAATTTTAGAGGTTAGTGAAAAGGCGAATAAATCATTATATTGGCTTCGGTGCATGTTAGCTCCAAGCTATGAAAAAGTGTGTCGTAATAGTACAAAGCGACTTTGGTTGATTCGGATAGATGATGACGAAGAATGATGTGAAAATTTCATTTCGTAGAGAAATAAGGTGATTAAGGGTGGGCATAGAATATGCCCTATTTGTATTAAAAAAGAGCAGAATTTCGCCTATATATAAAGATGTTGGAATTGTTCTAAAGGGGGGAATATCTGAAATATAAATAATTGAGGGGAGTGAATTAATAATGGAAACTAGTACTTTTTTAGGATTGTTTTGGGGATGGGTAACGGTTATCGTATCGGGAATACTTTTCGTACGTCCATCGGTACTACGTGAATTGAAAAAATTAGTGGTTGAAGACAGAGGATTTGGTATTATGTATGGTTTTCTATCGATTTTCCTAGGGTTAGGTAGTGTAATCCTACATAATGTATGGGTATTCAACTGGCAGGGGTTCCTAACTTTTATTGCATGGCTTGCATTATTAAAGGGAATCTACATAATTGCATATCCTGAACCTTCCAAGAAAACAGACTTTGAAGTAAGGGTACTATCTACACGTATAGTGCTCGCTATCATTGGCGCCTTGGCTTTATGGATGCTTATAGTAATCTATATAAAATAATCTTTTTCTAATAAGGAAGTTAATAAAATATGAGGAAATTCCATAATAATACTAATTTTAGAATGTTCCATTGCGAAATGGTCAGAAATTCTTGCTTACAAATCGTGCATTCCCTAATTTATATGCTCAAAAATTTATAGGAGCATTAGAATTTGCGAGTGTTCGGGATTTTGGTGTATGTGGTCTTTTAGTTAGACAAAATGGTGCGTACATTTTTAAAACTCATAGACGGCTGGTTGAATCTTGGCGAAGAGCAATAGATTAAATACGATTCTTTGATGTGAAGTTCGATAAAAAAGTACAGTAGATTCATCTATTGGAGGAAAACGTGGTGTTTCTAAAAGGAATAATTTACGTTTCTATGATTCACCAACTTGGCAGGATAAAGACGTTGCTGGTTCTGTTAATGTATGATTAGAGTTTATTATTGATGCAAAAGCAAGTGTTAAAGGAACATTACAATACAAGATGCACAATAGCAAAGGAAAAACATACTGCTGGTAAATAAGCTTATATGTATGTGAAGTAATTAAAGAGTCGATTTATAAGAGTCAGCTTATTTTTCAATACTCCACTCAACTAGTAATTATAGATGCCAGTTTAAATCTCTACGTGTTAATATATAAAAAGCTGACTATATTTAGTCAGCTTTTTATATATTCTAGTATTTACCGGTCCCAAAAGATATATTCTTTCCTTTAAGTTGACATTTAAAATATTACCAATGTTTTCTTTTACAATGACAACAAATAAAGAAACATTTACAGCGACACTTATTTCGTTTAGAACTCCAATCATCATTGCAATGCTGTTCTTTAGATTTCCACCAATCATCATCACAATGGTGTTTTTCTTTAGATTTCCACCAATCATCATCACAATGGTGCTGTTCTTTAGATTTCCACCAGTCATCACAACAATGCTTTTTCTTAGAACTCCAGCAATCATTTTTCCAGGACATTCTTTTATACCTCCCTTCAATAGGATTACTATTATTCTATGTTTTAGTAAAAAAATGGCTTGTTTATTCACCTATTATTTTCCCTTTAAATGATAGAGTGCTTTCTACTAGATATAGAATCCATACAAACTATGCTAAATTTTACAAAATAGTGGAGAGAACTACTGGTTATGAGATTGATCAATAAACACTTGGTGAAGAAAACGTTCTGATTATAAATAATATCTTATTTTGGAGTATGTTTTTCTGAATGTATACTTCAAAACAGCAAAGGAAAAATATACTATATTACTGCAAACAAAGTCTATGTATATGTGAAGTAATAGGAATAGCTGGAGATTCTTTAAAAAGTCAGCTTATTAATAAAAAATTTTTTTGAGAAAGGGTCTGTCTAAATTTTAAATTCAGCAGAATTAAATCCAAGTCCAATCATTAAACAGGCCTTTAATTGTTAGAGGTCCGTTTTGTTATTAATAAAGAAAAGAATGTTATTGTCGTTGAAAGCACGTTTATACTAATAATGCTACATATTTGGAGTATTTGAATTGAGTATTCATACAGTAGTATATTCGTTTTTAATATATATAAAAAGGTTTAGTACAAGTGTTTGTTTTTTTGTTTCTATGCTTTTGTCTCGTACACTTTTAAGCTATTGGACATACTTTACTAATAGAAAGGATTAGGGGGTGAGGATTTGGGTTCTCGATTTAATAATTGTAGAAAAAAATGTACGTGTAAACATGATGATTGTTGGGATGTTTTTGAAGAGTGTAAAAAAGAACAGCATGAGAAATGTGACAGCTCTTGTGTACAAGGAATTAGAGACGAACTTAAAAAATTAATTAATAAAACAGTGCGAATTAACACTGAAGGACGTACTTATATAGGTACTGTTTCTTCTGTAACTTGCGATGTTGTTAAGCTGGCTGCTATTCCTGGTTCAGTTGCAGCAATTATATCTCTTTGTAAAATTGAAGCGATTTTACCACCTGCTACAACTGTTGCTGATGAGTTTGATTTTAACGGTGTTGACGTAGCAAATAAAGAGTAATTATGCTTTATTGATTGCAAAGCCATTCTTATGAATGGCTTTTTATTTTGTTTAAAAGGGAATATATTTTTCATATAGAAATAAATTTGAAGGTGTATAAAAGGTTGTGTGAAAGGAGAATGAGAGTGATCAAGCTGAAACAATTTACAAGAACTGATTTCAAACAATTAATAAATTGGATTGATTGCGAAGAATTTTTAATACAGTGGTCAGGAAATGTATTTACATACCCTTTACATGAACAACAATTAGAAAAATATATTGAAAGCAAAAATACGCTTGCATTTAAAGTAATAGATGAAGAGACTAGAAAAGTAATTGGTCATATTTCACTTGGGCAAATTGACAATATAAATAAATCTGCAAGAATTGGAAAAGTGTTAGTTGGTGATACGAAAATGCGAGGGCGTTCTATAGGGAAACATATGATGAAAGCAGTATTACAAATTGCATTTGAAGAATTAAAACTACATAGAGTAACTCTAGGTGTTTATGATTTTAATACGTCGGCCATCTCATGTTATGAAAAAGTAGGATTTGTAAAAGAAGGTTTATTAAGAGAATCCAAAAAAGTAGGAGAAACATATTGGAATTTATGGGAAATGAGTATGTTAGAATATGAATGGAGTGATAAAAAATAATAGTTTTTTATAATTATGTTATGTCAATTAAAAGGGGTATGGTGGGAAGTTATGAATAAAAATACTAAAGTAATTTCAGTTGCAGCTGTTTCAGGAGGAGGTAAAACTACTGTTACAGAAAGTTTAACTCACAAGTTAATGAATTCAAAAGCACTATATTTTGATAGTTATAACTTTGATAATTGTCCTGCTGATATTTGTAAATGGATTGATGATGGAGCAAATTATGATGAATGGGTACTCACACCATTAATTAAGGATATTCAGCATCTGTTACAAAATAGTTATCTAGATTATATTATTGTAGATTATCCTTTTGCATACCTAAATAGTGAAATGCGACAATTCATTGATGTAACCATATTTATCGACACACCTTTAGATATTGCGATGGCTAGAAGAATTTTGCGAGATTTTAAGGAAGATACAATGAGTGAAATACAAAATGATTTAAAGCACTATATAACATATGCTAGAAAAGCTTATTTAGAGGCACTTCATACCGTAAAGCCAAATTCAGATATTGTTTTGGATGGATCTTTATCTGTCGATGAAATAATTAATCAAATTTTAGAGTCACTTAATCGGAGAGAAGTAATCGTCAATGGTTAAATGTATAGAGGAATATGTACAAGTTGATGATTTTAAAATGTATTCAAAAGTATTCCAAGGAAAGCAGTTGCAACCTGTTATTATAATGGAAGCAGGTTATGGCGATTATTCAAAGACATGGGATCATATTGCTGAAGAGTTGACGGAATATGGGACGGTACTTTCATATGATCGAGCGGGATTAGGGAAAAGTGGGAAGAGTTCCAAGAGACGTATTAGTTCTGAAATGGTAAAAGATTTAAGAAGTTGCTTAGAGCAATTACAATTGAAACCACCTTATATTTTTGTAGGACATTCTTTTGGTGGTATAAATGCACGTTTATTTGCGACTTTTTATCCCGAAGATATGTTGGGAATCGTTTTGGCGGATTCGACACCAGAAAATTATAAAGAAGATTTTCTGCCAATCATGTCTAATGAATTTCAAGAAGCTTACTATAAACAGTTTGTATATGAAAGTTCATATGAAGAGTTTACATTTAGTTTAAGTGAAGTAGATAGATGTTGTAAATCAATGAATGATATTCCACTTGTCGTGTTAGCTGCGGGTAAAAAAGCTTTTTATTCGCCAGATGAACAAATGAAATGGTTGCAATTGCAAGAAGAATTATTACGATTATCAAGCAATAATAAATTTGTAATTGCAACACAAAGCGGTCACTATATTCAAAAAGATGAGCCGTATTATGTAATAGATGCGGTTAAGTGGATTATTGGGTAGGGGAGAGATAAATATGTACACTTTATTTCAATACAATTGGCAAGTAAGAGATGATTGGTTTAAGTGGTGTGAACAACTTTCAGAGGAAGAATTGCTCCGCAAGCGTGTAGGTGGTGTAGGAAGTATTTTAGAAACATTATTCCATATTGTCGATGTTGAATACAGCTGGATTAATGCGCTTCAAGGAAAAGAAGATAATGAACCGCAGTTTAAAGATTATCAATCAATCCAAAAAGTGAAAGCGTTATCTGATTTATATAAACGAGAATTAGAAGATTTTTTACAGTTGTGGTCATCTAGCCTAGAATGTAAGATATTAAAAGCTTCGTGGACAGATAAAACATATACATACGGTGAAGTGTTAAGGCATGTAATTGTACATGAAATTCATCACATTGGTCAGCTATCTATATGGGCGAGAGAGCTAAATCTTCAGCCTGTTTCAGCTAATTTAATTGGAAGAGGACTATAGATTTAGAAACCGGCTTGCACTGTAAATACAAGCCGGTTTTTATATATAAGAAGATTTCCTAGTTGAAATCCTCGGATTTTTTCTGACGTATATGTAAAAACATTAAAAAGGTAATAATGAAGAAAATCAACAATGTTTGTATGATTAAATTTTTAAACTGAAGCAAAACTGTCCAAGATGTAACAGCATCTTTAAAAGCTTGGAGTGCAGAGTACGAGGAAGGATCAAAACCGTACTGTAGTAACTTTTTTGTTTCAATAAAAGTACTGTTTTCTTCATTGGAGTCTAATATTACGGAAATAAGTCTAGTATCTCCTCGTTTTGCTGTACTGACAAAACTATAATTACCATTAGTTGAAAAACTAGTTTGTAAGCCGTCAACACCTTGGAGTTTAATGTTTTTATTAAGAGAATAAATCATTTTATTTGTGTTGAAAACTTTTGAGTCTTTGAAGGTAAATTGGTAAGAGGTTAGTTTCGTAACATTCAATACATCTGGAAAGTCTTTTACTAATTGTGTCGCTAGTTTAGCTACGTCTATAGCTGTTGTAGTTGATTGTTTATTTGTATCGTTATTCATTCCAGTAGCATTTAGAAACGGGGATGGTTGTGATAACTTTAGTTGTTTTGCTTTCTCATTCATTAAAAGTGTAAAGTTATCTTCGTTTCCAGCAATGTGTTCTGCAAGGGCAAGTGCGGAACGATTATTCCCTGTCAAAAACAATGCATGAAGTAAATCACGAACTGTCGTTTTATCTTTCGAAGTTACTTGTATAGGACTCGTTTCTGCTCGGAAAACTTCGTTACTTATTTTTACTAATTCATCTAACTGTATTTTTCCTTCATTCAGTTGTTCCATGGTGATATACTCTGTCATTAATTTAGATAAAGTAGCTGATTGTATAGGAGTTTCTTCATTTTTTTTATAAACAACTTCACCTGAATTAGCATCTATTAAAATAGCTGATTTAGCTTGAATAATTGGACCATTTACATAGAGGTAAAAATATAAAACGATAAGTGCTGTAATAACAAAAGATAAGAATAAAATTGTGAACTTTTTCAAGAATTGCATAAGCGATCCTCCTACTATGACATCAATAATACTATTGTAAAAAGGAATGCTTAATTAGGAAGAAAGAAAAGGTAAAGAATTTCTAAAGAATTATAAAGGATTATTAAATTTTGGAGTTTAATGGAAAATAAAAGGTCCAATTTCTTATATGGTAAGAAATTGGACCTAAAATTAAGTTGTATTAACATTTATATGGTTGTAGTTTTACAGTGAAAGTTGTTTTTTTATCATCACTATATACTTCAATTGTTCCTTTATGCAATTCCACAATACTTTTTGCAATTGCCAATCCGAGTCCAGATCCACCAGTGTTCGTAGAGCGAGATTTTTCAACGCGATAAAAACGTTCAAAAATATGAGGTAAATCCGTACTAGGAATAGGTTGGCCGTAATTTGTTATATCTATATTAATCATATTATTGCTTTCATAGGCAGCAAGGTCGATATATCCACCATCGTTTCCATAAGCGATAGCATTTATAATAAGATTTTCAAACACTCGTACTAATTTGTCTCCATCAGCTAATACCATGAGTTTTTGAGATGGGAAAGAAGGTCGACATTCTATATTAGCTTCTTGAACTTGTATGCGGAATTGAACAGTTAATTGCCCCAGTAGCTCTACAATATCAATGGGAACAGAATATAAACTTAACTCTTTATTTTGAACACGTGTATATTCAAACAAATCATTCATTAATGCGTTAAGACGGGTTACTTTATCGTAAATGACTTGTATATAATGGCGTAATTCCACTTCATCTCTATAATTATCATGGTGGATTAAATTTACGTATCCAACTATAGAGGTAAGAGGAGTACGTAAATCATGCGATACATTTGTAATAAGTTCACTTTTTGCTTGTTCCGCCTGTCTTTCTTCATCAATCGAAACTTTCAATTGTTCAACAATGTGATTAACCCCGCTTGCTAACTCTTCCAGATAATTATGGTTTACGATAGAGACTTTATGATTGAAGTTTCCATTTGCAATATAACGAATCTCTTCTATCATTTTTTTAATACAAGTTTCATAATAAATCTTTCTTTCATGACGATAAAAAATGTATAGGTAGGATGAGAAAATAGAAAATAAAAACAAATAAGATACAATCATCATCCATAGAGATTCCTTTATTCCTTTATATTTTTCATATCCAAAAATTCGAATGAATTCTTTTCCAAGCTCGCTTAACGTAAGTGAACTTTCAATTACACTTGTAACGAGGCGATATATAATTAATTCAGTAATAGGAGTAAGTGTGATAGCTAACATGAACCAAAAAATTAACTTCCATTTTGGGATATCTTTTAATATATCAAATGCTTCATTTCTCAATTTTATAGCCTACTCCCCAAACAGTATGAATAAACTTCTCTCCATTCATTCCTGTTTCAAGTTTATCTCGTAAATTACTAATGTGAACCATTACAGTTTTATTTGAACCATAACCATCTTCATTCCAAACGCGTTCAAAAATTTCTTCGGAACTAAATACTCTTCCGGTATTACTCGCAAGTAAATATAAAATATCAAATTCAATAGATGTAAGTTTAATATATTCTCCATTTACTTTAACAGTATGATTATGTTTGTGTATTTCAGCAGAACGAATACGAATAATACCATCTTCATTTTTGGAGGAAGTGGCATTTTGGAAAGATGATCTTCGTAACAAAGCTTTCACTCTAGCTACTAATTCTAATGGATTGAATGGCTTAATCATATAATCATCTGCACCTGTCATAAGACCTAATATTTTATCCATATCTTCTGCTTTTGCACTCAGCATAAGAATAGGTACAGTATTATTCTCACGAACTTCCTGGCAAACTTCTAATCCATTTCGCTTTGGCATCATAATATCCAAAATCATAAGATCAACTTCATATGTAGAAATCATTTGCAATGCCTCATCTCCATCATATGCTTTATAAATGTTATAGCCTTCATTTCGCAAATAAACAGCAAGTAACTCAACAATATCTTTATCATCATCAATAATTAATATGTTTTTATTCATTATGTAGTTCCTTTCCTAACAAATCATTAACATTACTATAATATCAAACATTTATGTATTTTGTAGCAATGATTCGCCATAAAATTTCATGTAACCTATAAAAAAGGGATTAAAACATTCATAACGAATACAAATAAAAAGGATATTTAAATACAGCGTTATATTGAATGTTAGGAAGAAAGGTGACTTGAGATGTTATATATGGATATATATTCATTTACTCCAACTGGAAAAATTGAAAATGATATAAAATCGTTTCTATTAAAATACAATAAAGAACTTACTTATAAACATTCAATTCGGGTGGCAAAAGAAGCCCGTAAAATTGCGAGTACGTATCATGTAAATGAAGAAAAGTCAGCGATTGCAGGATATTTACATGATATTAGTGCAATCTTTCCAAATGAAGATCGGGTTGCAGTTGCTGAACAATTTGGAATAGAGATATTACAAGAAGAACGAGAATTTCCAATGATTATTCATCAAAAGTTATCGAGAGTAATTGCAAAAGAAATATTTAAAGTGGATGATGAAGAAATCTTAAATGTTATTTGCTGCCATACTACACTACGTAAACATGCAACGAAAATGGATTTAGTGTTATTTGTTGCTGATAAAATAGAATGGGATCAAAATGGAGCACCACCATATTTAGTAGAAGTAAAAAAAGAATTAGAAAAATCTTTAGAACATGCTGCTTTTGCATATATTTCATATTTGTGGGATAGAAAAGACACGTTGAAAGTTATACATCCATGGCTAGAAGAAGCATATTGGCAGTTAAAAGAAATTGTAGAGTAGAAAGGAATTAAGAATGCAATTAAAAGAATATATGAATCAAACATTCCCTAGGGTTACATTAGTACCACATATATACTTTCAGTGGAAAAATCATCTGCATTTTAACTTTGGGAAAGGGAAATATCAAAATGTAGAAGGAACCGACGATGTAAATATGGAATACTTCTCTCAACTTTATACATATAATAAACACTTATTTGAAGATATATTTTCAAAAGAAGATGAAGTCTTTTTAGTAACAAATGTTTATCGATTTTAAAAGGAAAATGTGAAAAATCCGCAGAAAATTAATATATATAGACGTTTTATTCATAATAGAGATTTAAAGTATCATATAAGGCAAGAAACAATACCTTTTTTATTTGAAGAAGAAGAAGCTGACTTGTATTGTACTTACCAATTTTCATTAAAATGTTTTGCTTGTGATATAAAGTATACACCGCTTATTCAAGCTGCAAATCATAAAGATTTTCCGGGTCTTTATCCTCGTTTTGGACGCAAAAAAGAAATTTCTTATCCAGATGTATTTCTCATAAATGTAACGAAAGATATTATCATGTTTATTTACGATGATAGAGGATGTGAAGTAATTGCGAAGAATAAAGAAACAATACGAAATTTATATGAGAAATATAAAGAGTGGATTCCAGATTATGAACGAGAAAGTATAGATAAAGTATTTACATGATA
The DNA here is from genome assembly GCF_008368895.1 of Bacillus sp. BB081. Lineage (NCBI taxonomy): Bacteria > Bacillati > Bacillota > Bacilli > Caryophanales > Bacillaceae > Bacillus > Bacillus sp. BB081. The sequence continues at coordinate 18,199 of NZ_QOZX01000079.1, read as the reverse complement.
ACAATAGGGGAAGTGAAGCGTGTAATGAAACGTATTGCAATCGTATCCGCATGGGAACCAGAACTTACGTATTTGCATCAATATTATCCAAGTGAACGTATTGAAAAACGAGCAGCTTGGGAATTTCATTTTCACTATATTAATAATATGGAAGTTATCTCCGTAATAACAGGAGTTGGGAAAGTAAGTTGTGCTAGTTGTGTGCAATTATTAATTAGTGAGTTTCATCCAGGTGAGTTGTTTATGACAGGAATATGCGGAAGTCTATCAAATAAGGTGAAAAATGGACATATTGTAGTAGCCCTTAATGCAATACAACACGACGTTACTGCTGCTGGTTCAGGGGAAGATATTTTTAATTTATATAATGGTAGGACAGCACCTATTGAAACAACAAAGTCACTTGTAAGAAGAATAAAAAAGATACGATCTTATGATCCGATTCATTATGGTACATTTTTATCTGGAGATCAACGTATTCGTAATTCGGAAATGAGATATTTACTCCATACTGTATATGGAGCATTAGCGGTTGATCAAGAAGTGGCAGCTTTTGCTTATGTGTGTCAAATCAATAACAAACCTTTTCTCAGTTTAAAAGCTGCATCAGATCAAGCAAATGATAAAACGAAAGAGGAACAAAAAATCTTTAAAATGTTAGCGTGTGAACGAGCGTGCGAGCATTTAATTGCTTTTTTACGTGTACATGAGATTAATGTAGTAAAGAATAGATAGTAAGAGGGGTTAATATTGGAAAGTACAAATAAAATAGCTATTCTAGGTGCAAACGGAAAAGCCGGGAAATTCCTTGTAAACGAAGCGTTAGAAAAGGGATATCAAGTAAAAATATTAACAAGAAATTCTAATAATATCAAAATAACAAATGGAAATTTAGAGATTATTAATGGAGATGCACGTGATTTTGCTTCAATACGGGAATTACTTAAAGGTTGTCGAGCTGTAATTAATGCGGTAGGTCAACCGAAAAATGAATCTTATATTTTTAGCGCAGTAACGAATCATATTCTAGAAGCAATGAAGGAGTTTGAAATAAAAAGATATATTGTAATTTCCGGAGGTTCTTTAAATGTTACAGGAGATCAAAAGGGAATTGTAAATAAAATAGGGGCTACCTTATTTAAAGTTTTTTTATCAAAAATGATGCAAGATAAATATAAAGAATTACAAATTATCCAAAGTAGTGAAGTAGATTGGACAATTGTTAGATTACCATTTGTTATGGAAGGGAAGAGCATCGGAGATATAAAAGAGAGTTTAGTAGATATGCCAGGAATCAAAATTCAAAATAGTGATATTGCACCATTTGTTATAAAACAAATTAACAGTGAGAGTTATGTAGGGAAGTGCCCGTTTATTTCAAATTAAATGTTAAAGAATGATGGGTAGAGTGGAACTAGTACATTTTACGTATTTGAATGCTAAGTTTAATACGAGTAAGTGGGGGAGAATTTTATATGATTCAATACAAAAGATGCAGTGAAGTACGTATAGATTTAGTGTATGAAGCTTTTAAAGATGGATTTTCAGATTACATTATTAAAATGGAAGTTTCAAAAGAAGATTTTATAAAAAGGTTTTTGGGATCAGAAGGGAATTCACTAAAACATTCCTTTCTTGCTTTAGACGGTAACAAATCTGTTGGTGTAATACTTGGCGGGATAAAGGATTATGAAAACATAAAAACAATGCGTTGTGGAACATTAGCGATTCATCCTAATTACCGCGGTATTGGTGTGAGTCAAAAATTATTTGAACTGCATAAAGAAGAAGCGCTTCAAAATGAGTGTAAGCAACTTTTTCTTGAAGTCATTGTAGGCAATGACCGAGCGATTCATTTTTATACGAAATTAGGCTATGAAAAAGTGTACGATCTATCTTATTATAATTTAAAAGATATGACTAAAATAATAACTAAAGAATGTAAGGGAATTGAAGTAAAACAATTAGAATTTCCAGCTTTCAAAGTTGCAATTCAGAAATGGTTACACTTCCATATAAATTGGCAAAATGATATGGATTATATCGAAAAAACAAATAATACATTTTACGGCGCATATGTCGATAATGATTTAAAGGGTTCTATATGTTTGAATGAACAAGGTAAAATTAGTTTTATTTTCGTAGACAAAGACTATAGAAATCGTAGTATTGGATCAAAATTATTACAAATAGCAAAAGATGAGTTAAATTTAACAAGTTTATCAATTGGGTTTCCAAACAACAATTTACTGGAAGGTTTTTTAAAGAAAACTGGATTTGAAAAGAATTCATTAGCACAATATGAAATGTATATTTTGTTATAAAAAGCGAAAGGAGTCATTCTTTCGCTTTTTATTTTTGTACCATATTGATATTTTACTTTGTATAATATTCTTTTTTTATGTAGAATAGATAGGATGGGAGGGGATGAAATGAATAATGGATTAAAGTTTAAGATTTTTGAATTGCATTGTTTCGTTCAAAAGACTTATTCTGATATTAAAATAGCATGTGATATTGCTATTTATCAAGAAAACACTTCTAAATATTTAATTTCATTAGGGTTTTTAAATAAATCATATATGACTTATATAGAAGCAAAAAGATTTTATCGTGAAAATGAAGAACTTATAAGTGTAGAATTTGATAATTTCTTTGATACATATGATAAATTAGAACAAGAATTAAAAAAAGTTATTTCAACTGAAGATAAGAATCCTTCATTGCTACATAACAGGCTTGATCAGTTTCAGCAAAAAGTTGAAAATATAAATGACCTAATAAAAGTATTGCAAAACGCTCGTTAAAGAATACTTTTTCTTTTTCATATAGAAAGTATGCATTAAAAACAAATTAGGGATATGACATATTGAAGAGGTGACTTTTGTTGATGACAGAAGTCATCTTTTTATAATACGGTTTTGCACAATGTGATGTACTTTTTATTTTTTTCTATTTTTGATAGGAATACATTTAAACAGTTTCATATTTTAGGAAATTATACGAGGAAAATAAAATGAATAATAAAAAAGAAATAGCTATAGTTGCATTAACAACAGGGTTAGTTTTAACAAGTGTAACACCATATTGAGTAGCTTATGCAGAAGAAACGGATCAAATGCAAGTTGAAATTCAAGAGGATTCGTTCCGTACAGGTGAACTTACACAACCATCACAAAAGACGCCAGAGAATGTAGTGAAAGATGCACTTAAGGAAAAGAACGGGCATGCTTTGTCACCAAAACAAGTTAGTGGAGACAAAGGGGTAGATTACACCGTTGTTCAAAAACGTAGTTCTTATGATGGGACTACACTTGTGCGTATGCAACAAATATATGAAGGTAAAGAAGTATATGGACACCAATTGACTGCTCATGTAGATAAAAAGGGTATTATTAAAAGTATTTCAGGAGAAAGTGCACAAAATTTAACACAAGAAGATTTAAAGAATGCTAGTAATTTATCAAAAGAAGAAGCAAAACAATATATTTATACGAAGTACGGGAACGATATTAAATTTATTTCTGAGCCAGAAGTTAAGGAAGTTATTTTTGTTAATTAGAATTATGGGAAGGCTAGCAATGCATATCAAGTTACATTTGCCGCTGCAACACCAAACTATGTATCTGGAACTTATTTAGTGAATGCTCATAATGGTGATATGTTGAAAAATATGGTGCAAGAGTCAATCTTAAAAGTAAGTGAAGAGCAAGTGGAATCTTTAAAGGAAACTAAAAAAAGCAATTCCATATCATTAACCGGAACTGGTAAAGATGATTTAGGGATAACTCGCACATTTGGTATTTCTGAACAAAGTAATGGGAAATATGCGCTTGCAGATTACACAAGAGGGCAAGGAATTGAGACATATGATGTGAATTATAGAGATATTAGTTTTGAAGAAAAATATTATCTTGGTATATTAGCAACTAGCACTTCAACAACATTTAATGATCCAAAGGCGGTAAGCGCTCATTTTTTAGCAACAAAGGTATATGATTTTTATAAAGACAAATATAAGCGAAATAGTTTTGATAATAAGGGGAAAAAGTAGTATCAGTTGTACATGCATGGGATTCTGGAGAAACCGATGATCCTAAAAGTTGGAATAATGTATTTAGTGCTAATGTTAACAATGTTAGTATGCTTATATATGGTGATTCAATGGTTAGAGCATTTGACATAGCGGGCCATGAATTTACTCATTCGGTTACATCTAGCGAATCTAATCTTGAATTTTTCGGAGAATCTGGGGCAATTAACGAGGCGTTATCTGACATTATGGGAACGGCTATTGAGAAATATATAAATAATGGGGAATTTAACTGGACAATAGGAGAACAATCGGGATCAGTGCTCCGTAATATGAAAAATCCATCTTCAGTCAATGATCCAGATGATTATAGTAAATACAGTGATTTAAACGGAGAAGATAATGAGGGCGTTCATTTCAACTCAAGTATTATTAATAAAGTCGCGTATTTAATTGCACAAGGTGGCACTCATAACGGTGTAACTGTAAATGGTATTGGTGAAGATAAAATGTTTGATATTTTCTATTATGCAAATATTGATGAATTGAACATGACTTCTAATTTCTCTGAATTAAGATTAGCGTGTCTTAAAGTTGCAACAAATAAATATGGGGCGAACTCAATTGAGGTTGAAGCGGTCCAAAAAGCTTTTGATGCAGCAAAAATTAAAGGGACAGTGAAAGAAAACGAAAAAACTGCAGAAAACCAAGTCCTGAATTAACTGTACCGCTTACAATTACACTACGTGTTGGTGATACGTTTGACCCGATGAGTAATGTAAAAGCTGTTGATAAAGAAGAGGGTGATTTAACAAATAAAGTAAAACATAAAGGCGATGTAGATACTTCTAAACCAGGTACATACATTGTGGACTACTCGGTCGTTGACTCTCAAGGGGGGAATGCAACGGCTACACAGACGGTAATTGTAGAGGGAAATGGAGAAATATTAGATTTAAAGCATACATTAACAGTGCCAACTGCAACGACAATTCAGGTAGGAGATTCATTCGATCCATTGGAAAAAGTATTAGCTATCGATAAAGAAGACGGTGATCTTACTTCTAAAGTAAAACTTAATGGTGAAATGAATACCTCTAAAGCAGGTACTTACGTATTAACGTACACAGTAACAGATTCTGTAGGTAATGAGGTACATGCAATACAAAAAGTATTAGTGAAGGATAAAGACACTAGCAAAGCTAAAGGTATTACTAATAACAGTAATAACGGTAATATCCCGAACAGCATTAATTCTGATAAAAAGAATCTACATATAAAGAGCTTCCCAACACCGGTGCCAGTACAACTAACAGTGCAACAATGGGCATATGGATGGTTATTGCAGGTACAGTACTCACTTTGGCTCGCAAATTTAGAAAGATATAAAAATAATAGTAGGGATTATTTCTCACACAATAATTATTAGATGAATTTTTTACTTAATAAGATTTTAGTATTTAAGTAGTGTATTTTGCTTCTATAAAAATTTGTGCTTGGACGCTATTTTGCCTACAGACCTACATTACATATAAAGCACGTTACTATTCTCATTCAAATAAAAGAATAGTGACGTGTTTTTTGCTTTAAAAATAGCCTAAATTCAAAAGGTCATGGGTGTGGAAGTAATTCTAATCTGCCATTGATAAGTTACTAGAAACACTTTGTTTTAATGAAAGTTTAACTCTATATGACAACATGAGATTTTCGATATTTACCAGGTGTTTCGTTAGTGAATTTTTTAAAAATTTTAGTAAAATAGCTTTGATCACTAAAGTTGAGTGAAGCACATATGTCTGATAAGGGATAGGTTGTGAAAGTTAATAATTTTTTTGCTTCTTCAATTCGTTCACGTTGAATGTACTCAATTAATGAAATACCGACTTCTTTTTTGAATAATATAGATAAATAATCCGAATTTATGTTTGCAAATTTAGCAAGTTGTTTAACAGATATTTGATTGTAAATATTTTCAAAAATATAGTTTTTGCAAATAGCGATAGTCTTTGAGTGTTTCTGTACTTTTTGTGCTTTTACACGGTCTGCAAAAGTACAGAAAACATTCCTTAATAAATCCCAAACAGATTCTGCGTCTTTTAAATCCTCTGTCTTTTGGATGTATAGATCATAAATCTTGTAAGCAATCCCGGAAGGAAGTCCTCCTTTTATCGCATATCTAGTAGCAAGTGTGATGGATGAAATACAAATGTTTTTATGACGTCTTAATTGATGGAATGAAGATAAGGATGAAAGAGTCTCTTGTTGGAATTCATAATAATATTTGAGTACGCTTTCTTTATCCCCATTTTCTATAGCTCCAAGTAGTTGGTTCTCTATATACAAATTATGACAGATGGATTTGTTTTTTTGCATTGAAATATATACATCCTCGTTTAAGATACTGCTATGACTTACATGAAATGAGTCACTGTTATTTGAAAAGGTACTTACATTTGAATTTTTTTTATAGAGAATGTTATAGAACAATATTGCTATATTTACAAAGAAATTTTGATCTTTGACTGACAATGAAAAATAATGGTCTCTTGTTCTTTTATAATTCGAAATAAAATTAAGGTTACTATCCGTTTTACTTGTAGAAAAATTTACATGTGTCAAGGGCCCAATAATAACAGTACCGTTCACCATATAATGGCTCTTTATGTGAATTAAAATGAAGTGCCCTAAATATTGGTGAGTTCTGAAGATAGGCGAATTAAATGAATCATTTTTTTGAAAAAGCACATGTAACTGTTCTATTTTTGATTTATAAAACGAATGTGAATCATCTTTTGATGTAAATTCTAAAAGAATATTTTTGTTACAATCTAAAAAACAAACTGGAATTTCAAAATATCGGAAAAACATATTACAAATGTACTCTATCTCAACTAGACTGAGCTTTTTAGTCATATTATTCCTCCTTACAGTTGTGCGTATTAGTTGAATGTTTACATATTCCTTTCTTTCATATGTAGAAACGGAAAAACTTTATCTATAAAAATTATAAACTTCTAAGAATAATACCATAATTTAACATGAATAGCACATATTATTTGAATATACAGGTAATAGTTTTAGGGAGTAACGTAAAATATGAATTGTCACACTTATTCGTTGTTCATTGCTTATATGTATCAAAAATGATTAAGATTGGATTTTAAATAGGGATAGGAGGGGAGAGATTAATGAATTGAAGTTAAGTAATTAATGAAAATTAGCGGTAGAAGTAAATGTGTAACGATTTTTGAAGTAGAGATATAAGTGTAATTCAGGGGGAAACTACATATATCATACGGAGAAACTACGTAATAATAGAAAATAAGTAGAGTGAATAAGTGTTTGTAAACAATGGATTGTTGGACGACTATGTTTTAGGTTACTCGTTTAAATCTGGTACTTGGCACACTATTGCTTTTAAGAGGGTAATAGTAATAAAGGGATTTTTAAAATGATAGAAGTAGTAAAGGGGATAAGAGAAATGAAAAAAATATTTAGTGTGCTTTTAGTATTTTTCTTAACATTTTCTACATGGTCTAGTGTATTAGTAAAGGCAGCTTCACCATCCAAAGGTACTTTAACGATTCATAAATATGAACAAGAAAAAGATGGCGCACCGGGGCTAGAAGGTGATGGTTCTGCAAATCAAGAGGTACCAACAAATGCGAAACCGTTAAAAGGTGTAACGTTTGAAGTGAAAAGGGTTGCGTCGTTTGAAAAAATTTCAAACGATGGGAAAATCGTGAAAGAAGATGTGAAGCCTGTAATAGGAGCAACTCCAACTCAAGTAGTAACAGATGATAACGGACAAGCTGTATTAAAAGAACTGCCGCTAGGACGTTATGAAGTGAAAGAAGTGGCAGGACCTCCGCATGTTAACCTAAATCCAAATACGTATACAGTGGATATTCCTTTAACGAATAAAGAGGGTAAGGTGCTAAACTATGATGTTCATATGTATCCGAAAAATGAGATTAAACGTGGTGCAGTTGATTTAGTAAAGACTGGTGCAAATGAAAAAGCATTAGCAGGTGCAGTATTCTCTTTATTTAAAAAAGATGGTACAGAAGTGAAAAAAGAGTTAGCAACAGATGGTAATGGGCATATTCGCGTGCAAGGATTAGAGTATGGGGAATACTATTTCCAAGAGACAAAAGCGCCGAAAGGGTATGTACTAGATCCGACTAAACACGAGTTTTTTATAAAGACCTCCGGAACTATCAACGAAGATGGAACAATTACTTCTGGTACAGTAGTTAAAGTAGAAGTGCAAAACTATGAAGAACCAAATATTGATAAAAAGATTAACGGGGATTTGGAAGCGTTACCAATTAATCCGTTAACTAATTACAATTATGATATCAAAACATTAATTCCAGAAGACATTAAAGAATACAAAAAATATGTAGTAACAGATACTTTAGACAATCGTTTAATGATTCAAGGAAAACCAGTCGTGAAAATTGATGGAGCGGAAGTAAATGCAAGCATTGTAGAGGTAGCTGTAGAAGGCCAAAAAGTAACAGCCACAGTAAAAGATTTCACAAAGTTAGATGGTAAAAAAGAATTTCATTTACAAATTAAATCACAAGTAAAAGAAGGCGTACTATCTGGTTCGGAAATTTTAAATACAGCAAAAATTGATTTTATAAATAAAAATGATGTATTTGGAGAAAAGGAATCTAAACCTGTAGTTGTTGTTCCGACAACTGGAATAATTGAGTTAACAAAAATTGATGGTGCTAATAAAAAGAAATTAAAAGGTGCAGAGTTTGTACTTAAAGATAAAAATGGGAAAATAGTTGTTGTGGCAGGTAAAGAAGTCACTGGTGTATCAGGTGAAAATGGTGTTATTAAATGGACTAACATTCCGTATGGAGACTATCAAATTTTTGAAACGAAAGCACCAACATATACAAAAGAAGATGGTACAACAGCTTCTTATCAATTATTAAAAGACCCCATTGATGTAAAAATTAGCGAAAATAATCAAACGGTTAAATTAACGATAGAGAATAATAAAAGTGGATGGATGCTTCCAGTTACGGGTGGTATAGGAACGACTCTATTTACTGTACTAGGCCTTGCGTTAATGGCTACAGCGGCATTTGTTTTCTTTAGAAAAAAGTTTGCTAATAATTAAGGTTTTAGGAACATGTAACCATGTGATGTGAAAAGGGGAGAAGTAAAATGCTCCCCTCTTTTCGATATTTTAGTATATACAGAGGTGGAAATATGAAACGAAATCTTGTTTTAGGAGGTATTTTTTTATTTGGTTTAGGTATTTTTTTATATCCTACTATTAGTAATTGGTTGGCGACTCGTGCACATTATTCTGAGGTTAGCTCTTACGATAAGAAGATCAAAGCACTACAAAAGCAAGAAATCGTACGAAGAGAAAAAGAAGCAGCCGAATATAATAAACAAGTTCAAACTTCCATGAAAACATTTGCAGATCCATTTTCTGAAGAAAAAAGTAATCATCAAGCGTATGCCGATGCGTTAAATTTAGGTGATGTAATGGGTTATATTGAAATATCGAAAATTAATATAAAACTACCAATCTATCAAGGGACTTCTGAGGAAGTATTGAGTCGTGGGATAGGTCATTTAGATTATTCTTCGCTGCCGGTAGGTGGAGAAAATACGCACACTATTTTAACAGGGCATCGTGGTTTACCATCAGCAAAATTATTTACAGATTTAGATAAGTTGAGTGAAGGAGACCGTTTTTATATTCACTCTTTAGACAAAGTTCTTGCTTATAAAGTAGATCAAATTAAAGTAGTTTTACCACACGAAACGGACGATCTACAAATTGTAGAAAATAAAGATTATACAACATTAATTACGTGCACGCCTTATGGAGTAAACACCAATAGATTGCTAGTTCGGGGTGAGCGTGTAAAGTTCAACCCGGAAGAAAAACAAGGAATGAGTACAGAGGTATCTATGTTTAATAAGTGGACGGTAATAGTTCCAATCCTATTGTTATGTACGCTTCTGGTCGTAATTTATAAGAAAAAAATAATTAGATAGAATGTATGTAGGGAAGGATTACTAATAAAAGTGCATTTTATTCAACTGTAGAAAAAATACGGTAAAGGTGGGAACAAAGGAATTGAGTCTACGATTAAAACTGGTAAGTATTCATTTTATCGTTTTGTTAATGTTATGTGTAAGTTTTGTCGTATATGTACCAAAAGAAGCATATGGATCCACGACTAACTTAGAAGATCTAGGGGATATATCGCGTTATAATGCTGTTGTCTTTGGTAACCATATAGCAGTAGGTGGCGATATTGAAGGAGCAATCGCAGTTCAAGGTGATATGGATGCATCAGGTTATACGATTGTAGGTGCAGCAGCAGGAACATCTAATATAGTAGGTGAAAAATGGAGTAATGAGGGATATCCATCCTTGTTATTGTCTGGAAAATTTAAAAAATCAAGAGAGGAATCTTTTATTATTCAAAACGGAATAGTCGTAATGACAAAAGAGAGTGATCCAGATCGTATCATACAATCTTCTTATGATCGTATCGTTTATAAAGAAAAACTAGAAATTGATGCGAAATTTAATGAATTTCGCATCATAGTCAACCAAGTCAGTAAAAATGCAGGTCAATATAAAACGGATACCCCAATTTCAAATATGAGTTATGGTATTGGAAAAGATATAAACAATCCTAATATTTATGTTTCATCAGAATTGACCGGGAAAATCAATTTAGATATAAGAGATGTATTTTTACCCAATGCTAAAGGAAAAGATTTTATCGTTATGTATTCGGATGCAATAGAGGTTACATTTAAAAATGGGTCCATTCTATATGACACGAACAATATTGGTAGGGCTACGGATATAATTCCTACATCTCAGCCCTATTCTCCTAATTCACCGTTCACTGAGCTATACGGGAAGGTGATTTGGGTTTTTCCTAATGCGAAAAAGATCACAACAGAGGGATATGGTGTTGTTGGGAGTGTGTTTGCTCCAAATGCTGTATTAGAAACAAAAGGCGGCTCAATTAATGGACAAGCATTTGTCAGTACGGTACAACAAACTGGTGGATTTGAATTTCACAATTTCAAATTTAACTGGCAACTATGGAACAAGCCTAGTACAGGAAAAGTAAAGATAAAAAAAGTAGATAGTAATAATGATAATAAAGAATTGATGGGGGCAAAGTTTCATATTGAAGATTCAAATAAAAAAGTAGTTGGTGAGTTAGTAACAGATGAAAAAGGGGAAGCGATATCAAAAGAATTACCAATAGGTAACTATACTCTTGTGGAAACAGAAGCGCCTAAAGGTTACGAATTATTAAAAGATAAAATAGCTGTAAAAATAGAAAAAGATGCAGTAGTAGAAATTAAAATAGGAAATAAGAAATTACCAGATCCGGTGGGGAAAATGAAGCTAGTGAAAGTAGATACGGGAGATAAAAATAAAAAGCTAGCAGGAGCAAAGTTTCATATTGAAGATTCAAATAAAAAAGTAGTTGGTGAGTTAGTAACAGATGAAAAAGGAGAAGCGATATCAAAAGATTTGCCAATAGGTGACTATACCCTAGTGGAAGTAGAAGCACCTAAAGGTTATGAATTATTAAAAGATAAAATAGCTGTAAAAATAGAAAAAGATACAGTAGTAGAAATTAAAATAGGGAATAAGAAATTACCAGATCCAATGGGGAAAATGAAGTTAGTAAAAGTAGATACGAGCGATAAAAATAAAAAGCTAGCAGGGGCAAAGTTTCATATTGAAGATTCAAATAAAAAAGTAGTTGGTGAGTTAGTAACAGATGAAAAAGGAGAAGCGATATCAAAAAAATTACCAATAGGTAATTATACTCTTGTGGAAACAGAAGCACCTAAAGGTTATGAATTATTAAAAGATAAAATAGCTGTAAAAATAGAAAAAGATACAGTAGTAGAAATTAAAATAGGGAATAAGAAATTACCAGATCCGACTGGGCAATTTGAAATTGAGAAAGTTGATGATAAGGATATTAATGTAAAACTAAAAGGTGCTGTATTTCAAGTTTTAGATAAAGAAGGTAAAGAAGTTACTAGATTAACAACGGATGAAAAAGGAAAGGTGATTTCCAATCAGTTAGTACTTGGAAAGTATACGATTAAAGAAATAAAAGCGCCAAACGGATATATGTTACTTAGAGATCCAATAGAAATAGAAATTACAGAAGCGGTAAGGACACAAAAACTAACAGTGAAAAATGTGAAAAATAATTGGGTAATCCCTAATACTGGTGGCAGCGGAACAACAAGTTTTTACGTGATTGGTTTTGTGCTAATGTTTGGCGTGCTATATTTCTGTAAGAAAAATCGTTACATTAGATAATTTTTAGGGGATGAGTTCGTTATTGTACTGGATTCATGCTATTAAATTTGTTGAAGAAGGAAGGATAATAGTAAACATAGAATATATTAATAAATGAAAATGTTTACGAGGTGAAAGTGATGGCAATAAAACAGGACGAAATTAAAGTAGTAGTCGGAGCTGGAGTGTTTAATAATAATCCAGGTTGGATTCAAACGCAAGAAGATGAACTTAACTTACTAGATAAAGCTACGTGGGAAGAAAGATTTGAATACAACTCTATTTCAGCTATTTTAGCTGAACATGTATGGGAGCATCTTACGTTTGAAGAAGGTGTAAGAGCAGCTGGAATTTGTTATGAATTTTTAAAGCCAGCAGGACACATTCGGTGCGGTGTTCCTGATGCATTTTTCCGAGATGAATTGTACCAAAATATAGTTCAAGTAGGCGGACCAGGCCCGAAAGATCATCCAGCAGCAAGTCATAAAATTGTTCATAATTATAAAACATTAACAAAAATGTTTGAAATTGCTGGATTTGAGGTAGTTTTACTTGAATATTGTGATGAAAATGGGCAGTTTTATTATAAAGAATGGGATGCTAATGACGGTGTTATTTTCCGTTCGAAAAGGTATGATTCTAGAAATCGAGGAGATAAACTTGGGTTTCCATCGTTAATTGTTGATGCGATTAAACGATAAGTTTTTCAAGCATGTAGATTTAGTACAATAATTTCATGAGTTACAGCGTTTTTTTATATGCTGTAATTCTATGTTCGATGATGATGAGGTCATAACAAAAGGAGAAATTCTTAAAGCTACATGATATGAGTTAAATTGAGCATAAGAAATATAGTACTTATTATTAAATTGGCAGAAGGTATTCTTTCTGCTTTTTATTTTGCAAAGGGGATGAATATACTATGCAACCTATAAAACAAGTGGCATTAACATGCATTAATCACGATCCAACAGGGAGCTTATTATCTACAATAAAAGAACTAAAAGAGGAATTATTAAATTTAAATTATGATAAAAAATATTTAACAATTAGTAATGTAACACCGAAAGAAATTGTAAAAGAACTAGAGGAATGTAACTTCCATATAAATATAGTAGAAAAATCAGGGGTAGGGAACGCACGTAGGGATTGTTTGAAGTTTGTTAGTAACAATGATCATGATTACTATTACTATCACTATTGTGACTTTGATCGTTTGCTAACTTGGATGAAAGAATATCCAACTGAACTTAATTCGTTCATTCAGAATATAGTGGATGTAGATTACTTAATCATTGGCAGAACGGAGAAAGCTTTTCAGACACATCCTGAAGAATGGCAAGTTACAGAAACAGTATCAAATAAAATTATGTCATTACAATTAGGGAAACAAGTAGATATTACAGCTGGTTCATGTGCGTTATCTAAACGAGCAGTTAATTACATAATAAAATATTCTAAATGCAGAATGACTGATGGAGAATGGCCGATGATTATAAAAGAATTTACAGATTTTAAAATCGGGTATATTGCAGTAGATGGTTTAAAATACGTGAATAGTCTTAACCAAGATAATATTATTGATCCAATAAAAGCATGGTCAACCAGATTAGAACTTTCTTATGCAATAAGTCAATCGATTTTGAATCTAACGAAAACTCATTAAACTAAGCGGGTTGGAATAGAGATTTCTTTTTTTGATGAAATCATGTAAAATAGAACGTATATTCGTTTTTGAAAAGGGAAAAGGGGGGTAATTAATAATGTTAGCTGTAATAGATAAACAAGATAATGAATACGTAGTACAATTTGATCGTCATTTTTCATATTCAAAAGAAGAGGTTTGGTCAGTTTTAACAGAAAACAGTAATTTAAAAAAATGGATGTCTAATTTACAAATTGAAAGCCTTAAAACTGGTGGAATAATAAAGTTCAACATGATGGACGGTTCATTCATAAACATTGATATTTTAGAGTGTCAAGTAAACTCAGTACTTGAATTTACTTGGGATAAAGATCGTGTCCGATTTGAAATACATAAAGAGGAAAATGGTACTCTTTTACTTCTTAAAGAATACATTCATGAGTTAACAGATCATACACCGAAAGATATAGCTGGTTGGCATATTTGTTTAAATCTTTTTTCTTCCGTTCTAAAAGGAGAAGAAAAAGAATTTTCTAAAGATGAATGGCAACAATGGTTTGATATATATAAGGAGAAGGTTATTGAAGTAAGAGGATAATTACATAAGAGGTTATATTCATTGTGTAATTATTACACTGTAAAAATGATTTTAATGAAAAATAAGAATTGAGGTTAATATGAAAGTAAATCAATTAATTGCTAATAACATAAACAAATTAGATACATTCATTCCATTTAATAAGTCTTTTGGAATCGCTGGTTTATCAGGCTCAGGTAAAACAACTTTTTGTCAAACGATTGGTGAAGAATCAAAAAAACGATTAGTTTCTTTATTGCCAAAGGCTGAATATCAATATTTATTTCCTAACATTATGGAAACGAATTTTAGTGCTATTAAGATAGAAGGTATGCCTTTAGTTCTTTTTCTAGGAAAATCATCGATTTCTTCCAATCCACGTTCAACAATCGGTACACATACTGGTGTTTTCACAGAGGTACGTGAAAAACTTGCTGATGTATTTCATCTTTCACCTGAGGTTTTTTCATTCAATAACCAGTTAGGCTGGTGTACTGGCTGTAAAGGCCGAGGTACTACTAAAAATATTGAGTGTAAAAAATGTAAGGGAAAACGTTATAGCGAAGAAATCGAACAACATACGATAGATTTATTTGCTAAACCACATACAATTTCAAATATTAATGATTTAAGTGTGGAGTCTATTCTTTCGTTAGCGGAAGAGTTAAATATTAGTGAAGCAAAGCAACATATACTGCAAAATATAATTAATATGAACATTGGTTATTTAACATTAAATCGAATTATGGGTACGTTGTCAGGTGGAGAGTTAACAAGACTATATTTGGCTGAATTTATGGCAGTAAGCGAAAATGCTGTAATTATTATTGATGAGATTTCAGTTGGACTTGATCATGAAACATTATTACAAATATTAGAAGAGATTAAGCAGTTAGGGTGTAAAAATCAAATTTGGCTCATTGATCATTCAGATACTGTACTGGATACAACAGATGAGCAATTGTTCTTTGGACCTGGTAGCGGAAAATATGGTGGACAAATTGTGAAAGAATCGCCAAGACCAAAATCAATACTGTGCGATCTAAATAAAGAAGTACTAACAGAATATTATACATTCCAAGAATTATATTGCCGTAATATCCAAATGGCGGAGTTTCAGATTCCTAAAAATAGGCTTGTAACAGTTACAGGAGAATCTGGTTGCGGGAAATCTACACTTGTCAATGAATGTTTAGCTACAGATTTCTTGAAACGATATCCAAAAGATAAACTAGTTATGGTAGGGCAAGATCGCAATCAATCCATTACAAGTCGATCAACTGTAGCTACTTTCCTAGATATTAAAAAGAAACTAACAAAGTATAGTGAAGAAATCGATGATATTTTCGAGCGCTCGATTGAAGATATTATTGATGAACTTCCAAATGAAGATATTGCGTATAAACGCTTGAGCCTATTAATTAAACTAGGACTTGGCTATTTAACGTTAGAACGAAAAACACAAACATTATCAACGGGTGAGTTTCAATGTGTTCATTTAGTTTCGGAGTTATTTGCAAACACAAGAAATCCACATACATTATTTATTTTTGATGAACCTTCAAAGGGGTTATCACAAAATATTTTAAATCAATTTATAGATAGTGTTAGAGGGATATTGCAAGATGAATCAGTTTCTATCATTATGATTGAACATAATAGTTACATGTTAGAAAGCTCTGATTATATTGTAGATTTTGGGAAGAGACAGCTTAAATCTATAAAGCATCTTGATGTAGTAGGTCATGAAGATTATTATCGTCAAAAAAGCAGTGTGAATAATGCTGAGCAAATACATATTTCTTCAGCACTTAAGCATAAAGAAGGCGTTCACTATTTAGAAGAAAATCATATTCACTATTTTAAAAATGCCGAAAACATTTATAAGGGTGGTATTTTAAAAAGTTTATCATCAATGGCCCGTTTAATTTATAGTGAATATGAATCTGATACAATTGCACCTGTTGTTGCTATTGATCTTGAAAGACATTTATACAGTCAATATAGTTTCTTATATGAAATTGGTGGATTAATTAATCATATTGTAGCTGCTCATCCAACTAATAAAGATACGAGAAGTTTTGATTTCTATTCACAGGACAACCATTGTCCATCTTGTTCTGGACGTCTTCAAATTGAAGTTTTCGATAAAGATATTACAATTCAAGATAAAAACGTTCCATTTTGGGACGGTTTATTCGATCCGGAAATCATGAAAGTATTAAAATTTTATCAATATGAAAAAATAGAATTTCTATTTGAAGAAATTAAAAATGAGCTTGGTCACGATTTATCAAAGAGCTATAAAGATATGTCAGAAGAAGAAAAGCATACGTTTTGGTACGGATATTTTGATAAATCATTTTATGATAAAAAAGGAAAGACACGCAGAACATGGGTAGGATTTAATACGATTATTGGTGGATATATTGTTATTTCAAAAGCAGCTATTAAAGAAGAAATTAAGACTTCTAAAGAAAAGATGACATGTCCAATTTGTGAAGGGACGGTATTAAATCATCATAAACCGCTTAAATTTGGTAACTTCGATATTCGTGAAATTATCAATCAACCTATTGATGAAGTGTTGAAGATAGTCGGTGATTTACCTGCACTTCAAAAATTGAAATCTATTGTTGGTGGCGATATGATATTGACAGAAGATGTTTCTTTATTGCCAAGAAAAGTACAAGTTGCACTGAAAATGTTTGAATTAGAACAGGCAAGCTTTTCAAACTATGAAATGGTGTTACAAAATGTCTTACCATTCTGGGACGAAATAAAAGGAAATATCGAATCCATTAGTGTTAATAATCAAGTAACTGTTTGTGATTTCCCTAATGTTTATGAAACGAGAGAAAACATTATAGATAAGTATTTCACAAATGGTAAATATAAAAAGCTTACGTATGTATATGAAGCGTTTGGATACAAAAAGTTAGTTACCCAAATTAATAAAATTAAAAAAAGTAATCCATGTCCATTCTGTAAAGGAAAGAAAGTTATAACGGAAGATAATCTACATGATGGTGTATTTAAACTAACAATCCCATGTGTAACTTGTAATGCAACTGGTATTAATGACGAAGGACTAAAAGAAGTTGTTGAGGGCGTGGATGTACAAACATGGTTAACTGGAAAAGTTAATGATGTTGTGGCTGAAAGCTTATTAACAGAAGCTGTTGCGCAAATACCAATTTTTAATCGCATTCGCGAATTGGATAAACGAGATATGATGGCGGTTTATGAATGTCTTGAGAGTAATCAGTAAAGTTTTATTAGTTTATGTGTTATTAACATAACTTATATAAAACGTATATTCTTTATAATAACGCAGTATGAGTATTACAAGGTAATGAAAGAAGATCCAATTTCTTAATGTGAAAATTAAGGAATTGGATTTTTTAGTATTTTTATGTCCCTTATACTACAATATAATATGGAGGAGAGATAGAAAAAAAGAGACGAACAGTTGATATATTATGTAATTATTATATTATAAAAGTGATTATTAGGGGTAAAAACAGTTCGCAAGTAATATCTTTTGCTTATAATATCTTCATTCCGTTGTCTGATTTTTCGGATTTAACAGAAATATATACT
>NZ_QOZX01000078.1:0-24667 GCF_008368895.1 Bacillus sp. BB081 | reverse complement strand
ATTTTTATAAAAGAAGTTAACTGAGGTGAGTTTAACTTCTTTTTATTTTATTTTGAGTAGGAATTTTATTATTTTTATGTCAGTTTCTTTAAATTAATTTCATATTCATAAGGGTAATTTTATAAAATACAAACAAACGAAGGAATAAGGGGTATTTACATGAATAATAGAATAAATTACACAATTAAACACCCATCAGATTTCAATGGATTATTAAGCTTATATGAATCTTTAGAATGGAATTCTCTTAATTTAACGCTGAATGAATTGGAACAAATGTGTAAACAAAGTTGGTATGTAATTTATGCTTTTGATGATAAAGAGTTAGTGGGGATGGGGCGTATTATATCAGATGGTGTAATAACAGGCGTTATTTGTGGTGTATGTGTATCGCCAAAGTTTCAGTCCATTGGTATTGGAAAAGAAATCGTAGAACGATTAATCCAGCACTGTGAACAAAACAAGGTTATTCCCCAACTTATGTGTGTGGAAAAATTGCAATCTTATTACGAATCTATTGGGTTTGAGACATTCTCTATTGGGATGACAAAACATATTAAAAGATAGTGTGGCTTTATATTTTCAGTGTACTTGTGCATATTTTCAATAAAGGAGACTGACTATATGGAGATTGCTAAAGGGGTAGAAATGTTACAACTTGAGTTTCAAGAATTTATTATTCACCCAATTCTTTTATGGGATGATGAAATGGCAGTGTTAATAGATACTGGTTTCCCTGGACAATTTGAAGACATACAAGTAGAGATGGAAAGAGTAGGGATACCCGTTGATAAGCTAAATGTTTTGATTTTAACGCATCAGGATATAGATCATATAGGTAGCCTTCCTGATTTGTTGAAGAATGGTGTAAGCGATATTAAAGTTTATGCGCACGAGCTAGATAAGCCATATATTGAGGGAGAGTTACCTTTATTGAAAGATGGAAATGTAGAGAATCCACCAAAAGGAAAAGTTAGTAATACGGTGATAGATGGGCAAGAACTTCCGTATTGCGGCGGGATACAAATTCTACATACCCCAGGACACACTCCAGGTCATATTAGTTTATATTTGAAACAAAGTAAAACCCTTATTGCAGGAGACTCGATGTATAGCGTGAATGGAAAGTTAGGAGGAATTCACGCCCCAACAACTTTAAATGTTAAGGAAGCACAGCAGTCTTTGAAGAAGTATTTAAATTTAGAAATTGAAACTGTAGTTTGTTATCACGGGGGATTATGTAAGGAGAATATATATGAACAAATTCAAAAATTGTAGAAGATGAAGTTAAGTATATTTTTGTTAATTAATGCTAAAGTATAATCTAATTACTAGTATATAAAAGAGCATGTTTGAAAAAATTCAAACATGCTCTTTTATTAAATGAAATCTATTAATATTAACGGCCTAATCCGTTCCAATAAAAAGAAACGATTTCTTGTGCTAATTCATCTATATTTGTAAGAATAGGATTGTGATTCTCATCTTTAAAATTCCCGATTGATAATAAAGATACAAATGCATGAGCCGCAAACTTAGCGTTTCCTTTTGGGATTTCTCCAAGTTGCATCGCTTTATCGAGTGCTTTTTCTAATACTTCATACATGTTGTCTTCAGCATTCTTTAATTGTTTCAATTGTTCTTCAGCTAACGATAGTTTTGCATCTTTCATAAAATTCTTCATATCAATATCCATCGTTGCGTGTAAGTAAACTTTAGCGAAGTCCGATAACCTTTCTTTTAATGTCTTATTTGTAGAAAGGATTTGAGACATATTCTCGCGTATACGTACCATCATTTGAATCATAGTAGCGGTAAATAAATCTGCTTTTGTTGAATAGTAATAGTAGACGGTTGCTTTCGTAACACCACAAACTTTTGCGACTTCATCCATGGAAACGACTTGATAATTTTGAGTAAGAAATAACCGAGTTGCGACTTCCAAAATGGTTTCTTTAGTAGATTTTATATTTTTATTTTGACGAGGCCTTCCAAGAGGACGTTGTTTTTGTTCCAAATCCATTCGCTCCTGACATGTATTGTTGAGATAATTATAACACAAATTTTTATTCATTCTTGATTAATTAACCGACCAGTATATATAATTAGTATTGGAGGAGAAAAGGAAGGTGGGTTTTTATGAAAAAGCACCCGTTACATATGTTAGGGAGGCTTGCAGCAGGGAAGAATACGCAATGGATAACATTATCGGTATGGATTCTTATTACATTATTACTTTCATTTACGTTGCCACAAGTAAACAGTACGAAAGAACCGAATCCGAAAAATTTACCTGAAACAGCTATGTCGCAGCAAGCGGAAGCACTAATGAAAAAAGAGTTTCCGAATAATGCAGGGAATCCTTTATTAGTAGTATGGTATAGAGATGGTGGATTACAGTCACAGGATTATAAACTCATACAAGACGTTTATAAAGAATTAAAGGCCAGTCCTTTAAAGGAACAATCAACGTTACCACCATTTGATACAATACCAGAACAAGTATTATCAAAAAGCGCATCAAAAGATGGTACATCATTTGTCACACCGGTATTCTTTAATAAATCTGCCGGAACAGATATATTAAAAGGAAATCTTGAAGATTTAAGAAAGATAGTAAATAGTAAGGTGGAGGAAGATCCATTTAAACAAAAAATAAGTGAATCTGGTTTACATGTTCGATTATCTGGACCTGTAGGTATTCAAACTGATGCGGTTAGCTTATTTAGTCAAGCTGATGTGAAGCTGTTAGTTGCTACTGTACTACTCGTATTAGTCTTATTAATTTTACTGTATCGTTCACCAATTTTAGCAATTTTACCTCTACTTGTTGTTGGCTTTGCATACGGTATTATTAGTCCTACACTCGGTTTTTTAGCTGATCACGGATGGATTAAAGTAGATGCCCAAGCGATATCAATTATGACAGTATTATTGTTTGGTGCTGGAACGGACTATTGTTTATTTTTAATTTCAAGATATCGAGAGTACTTGTTAGAAGAAGAAAGTAAATACAAAGCATTACAACTTGCAATTAAATCTTCTGGTGGGGCAATAATAATGAGTGCGTTAACTGTTGTACTTGGATTAGGAACATTATTACTTGCTCATTATGGTGCCTTTCATCGATTTGCAGTGCCATTTAGTGTTGCTGTATTCATAATGGGAATCGCTGCTTTAACAATTTTACCAGCGTTATTATTAATTTTCGGTAGAACTGCATTCTTCCCATTTATACCGAGAACAAGTTCAATGAATGAAGAATATGCAAAAAAGAAAAAGAAGGTAGTAAAAGTAAAAAAATCAAAAGGCGCCTTTAGTAAAAAACTTGGAGATGTTGTAGTACGAAGACCGTGGACAATAATTATGCTCACTGTATTTGTTTTAGGTGGATTGGCTTCATTTGTACCACGTATTCAATACACATATGACCTATTAGAATCGTTTCCGAAAGATATGCCTTCTCGTGAAGGCTTTACGATAATTAGTGATCATTTCTCAGCAGGTGAACTAGCGACAGTAAAAGTAGTTGTTGATACGAAAGGAAAAGAGCTTCCTATTAAACAAGAACTAGAGAAATTTTCTTTCGTAAAAATAGTGAAAGAGCCAAAAAAGGGTAAAGAAAATAAGCAAATACAAATGTATGAGGTTTCTTTAGCTGAAAATCCATACTCAATTGAAGCGTTAGATCAAATCCCTAAATTGAAAAATAGTGTAGAAAAAGTATTAAAAGATGCGGGGATTAATAATGTTGAAGATCAATTGTGGATTGGTGGAGAAACAGCGTCACTATATGACACAAAACAAATTACGGAACGTGATGAAGCAGTTATTATTCCAGTAATGATTAGTATTATAGCTTTACTATTACTTGTCTACTTACGATCGATTGTAGCGATGATTTATTTAATAGTAACTGTTGTTTTATCATTCTTCTCGGCATTAGGTGCTGGATGGATATTACTCCATTACGGTATGGGGGCTCCAGCAATACAAGGTGCGATACCGTTATACGCATTCGTATTTTTAGTTGCTTTAGGTGAAGATTATAATATCTTTATGGTTTCAGAAATATGGAAAAACAGAAAGACACAAAATCACTTGGATGCTGTAAAAAATGGCGTTATACAAACAGGTAGTGTCATTACATCCGCAGGTTTAATTTTAGCAGGAACTTTTGCAGTATTAGGTACACTTCCAATTCAAGTTCTTGTTCAATTTGGTATTGTAACTGCAATTGGTGTACTACTAGATACCTTTATTGTTAGACCATTACTTGTACCTGCGATTACGGTCGTTTTAGGACGCTTTGCTTTTTGGCCAGGAAAACTTTCAAGAAAAAGTGAAGAAGTACAAAAGGTGGATGCATAGTTAAGAAAGCCAAGGATACTTTCCTTGGCTTTCTTCTATGTAGTTTATTAATTTTTTGAAGTCAAATCATCAGTTACAGCATGATCAGCATCTTCAATAGCAGTTTCTGGCATTCCGTATAAGCCATTCATTGCTT
This sequence comes from Bacillus sp. BB081, assembly GCF_008368895.1. Classification (NCBI taxonomy): domain Bacteria; kingdom Bacillati; phylum Bacillota; class Bacilli; order Caryophanales; family Bacillaceae; genus Bacillus; species Bacillus sp. BB081. The sequence goes on along the minus strand of NZ_QOZX01000078.1, from coordinate 20,160 downwards.
GTTCTTCTACATTAAGGTTTACAGTATTATTATTTTGAATAGGTGTATTGTTTGCGATAGCATTATCTTTTTTATTTACATTTTTGTCATTCATGTTTGAATCCTCCAAACGTCAGTTGATTTATTAATAGTATGTGGTTGGATTCCAAGAAATATGTGAATGGATTTTTGCAGATGTTATATAATTAAATAAAAACTTGAGGATAAATTTAAATTGTAAGGAGTGAAAAGTTGTGGTGAGAACAAGAAAGTTAGCCTTCTAAAATAAAATGAAATTTTAGGAGGCTATTACAATGAGGTTTCATATAATTGACAGAGAAAATTGGAATAGAGAGCAGTATTTTGAACATTATTTAAAGTTGAAATGTACGTTTAGTATGACTGTGAATGTTGATATTACGAGGTTATTAAAGGAATTAAATCAAAAGGGAATAAAATTTTATCCCGTTTTTATATATTTAATTTCTAGAGTATTAAATAATCATAAAGAATTTCGAACATGTTTTAATGATGAAGGAGTTTTAGGTTATTGGGAGGAAATGACACCAAGTTATACAATCTTCCATAAAGATGATAAATCTTTTTCAAGTATATGGACGGATTATTCTAGTGATTTCCACATTTTCTATAAAAATTATGAAGAAGATATGAGATGCTATGCTAATGTTCATGGTCTTTTCACGAAAGAGAATATTCCGCCAAATGCTTTTCCTATTTCTAGTATACCTTGGGCTAGTTTTACTGGATTTAATCTAAATATTAATAATGATGGTGATTTTCTATTACCGATAATAACTTGTGGAAAATATTTCACTGAAGAGAATAAGGTTATACTACCAGTTTCATTGCAAGTCCATCATTCGGTTTGTGATGGGTATCATGCGAGTCGATTTATAGAGGATTTACAGGAGTTAAGTAATAGTTGCAACGAGTGGCTAAAGTAATATCTAATTTTTAATAATATACAATTAAAAATAAATAAAAGAAGAGAACATGTTTATATTGCATGTTCTCTATTTTATTCATTAATATTGAGTTACAGTGGAAAATATAGGTTGATTTGTAGTTTAATAGTAAATAAGATAATTGATTTTAATTTTCTTTATTTTATAACTATACCGTTCATAAAACTTATTATTTTGTAACAATGAAGGGGAAAACAAAAATGACGATAATCTGTATAGAAAAAGCTACAATTTTAGATGCTGAAAAGTTAACAGAAATAATGACACGAACATTTAATGAAGAAGCAAAACATTGGCTAAGCGATCAAGGTGATGTAATTGACTATAACATTCAACCACCAGGTTATTCTTCAGTTGAAATGATGAAATATTCGATTGAAGAACTCGATTCTTTTAATGTGATAATGGATAAAGAAATAATCGGGGGTATTATAGTTACGATCTCTGGTAAGTCATACGGTCGAATTGATCGTATTTTTGTTGATCCTAATTATCAAGGAAAAGGGATTGGATCACATGTTATTAAATTAATAGAGGCGGAATATCCGAACATAAGGATTTGGGATCTCGAAACATCTAGTAGACAAATTAATAATCATCATTTTTATAAAAAAATGGGCTATGAAATAATTTTCAAATCTGAAGATGAGTATTGTTATGTAAAAAGAATAACTGTAGAGTCAGCTAAAGAGAACCTGATTAAAAATAATGATATGAAAAATAACCAATATGAAAACTGTAATCTAACAAATACAGAATATTATCAAGTAAATTTAAAAAATAGTGCATTTGTTGGTAGTAATATAATGCATATGAATATGAGTAATTGTAATGTGAGTCAATCAAAGTTTAGAAATATCAATTTTAAAAGTTCTTTATATGCCGATTTAAATCTTTCCGGTAGTAAATTTTCTTTTGTGACTTTAGGTGGAGTTCATTTTAAAGATACAAACCTTGGAGAAGGTAAACATCCTATTTCATTTAATAGATGTGATTTGGAAGGTAGTACGATATGTAATAGTAATCTAAAAAATATGGAAATAGAAAATTGTGATATAACCGGTATGACAATAGATGGTGTTCCAATTGAAAAGCTGCTGGAGTTATATAATAAAGTAAAAAGTTAACCTGCATTAATGTAGATAAGCTGTTCATAAATTGGATGTTATACTGAAATGATTATGTAAAAATAACATAAAGAAATATAGAAGAGAAGGGGTTTCACCCAGGGGTCTAGAATGAATATGTATTGTTATGAATATGGAGGGGAGAAAATATGGAGATCAAACTAAGAGCGGTAGAAATACAAGATGCTAGAGCAATTCATCGTATATGCATACAAGATGATGTTTTACCTTATATGGTTTTCTTACCTAGTATGCGTGTAGATGCGATGGAAAATAGAATTCGTAATTTAGCGCCAAATCAATTTGAATTTGTTGCAGAGTATGATGGGAAAGTTGTCGGATTTGTTGGATTAACCCAAAGCCCAGGACGTAGATCTCATTCGGGGGATTTGTTTATGGGGGTAGATAGTGAATATCATAATAAAGGCATTGGGAAAGCACTTCTTACAAAAATGCTTGATTTGGCTGATAATTGGTTAATGTTAGAGCGAGTAGAGCTTGGTGTTTTAGCAACGAATCCTAAAGCGAAATCGCTATATGAAAAATTTGGATTTGTAGAAGAGGGAATAAAAGTAGGGAATTTGAAGGCTCACGGAAAGTTTATTAATGAAATTATGATGAGTCGTTTTAGACCTGATGGTTTAATCATACATAATGGATAGTGAAAAGCATGACATTATAATACTGTCATGCTTTTTATTTGTTAGTTGTTGTTAGGCAGTTTTGGTTGCACTAAAAATAATGCTAAGCCAATAAAAATAACTGTAATGCCTAGTCCTTGTTGTAAAGAAATAGTCTCATTTAATATAAAGTACGCTAGTATACAAGTTCCAATCGTTTCTCCTAAAATGCTCATAGAGATAACTGTAGCACTCATCCATTTTAATAACCAATTGAATATTGTTTGACCTAAAATCGTAGCAATGAAAGTTAAGCCGATAAAGCACAACCAAGTTTGTGTAGAGTAATGGATGAAAGATTCTTGCTGCATGTAGGCAAATATACCGAGAAAACAGGCGCTACTTCCATAACTAATTACCGAATACGGTATAAGTGATAAATCTTTACGAACATGTTGGCTAATGAAAAAGTAAGCGGTAATAATTCCGGCCGCAATAAAGGCTAAAATATCTCCGTATAATGCTTCTCCGCTAATTTGGAAGTCTTGCCATCCGATGACGATACTTCCTGAAATAGCGATGAGGCAACCAATAACCGCTCCTTTCGTAAATCTCTCTTTAAATAGAAAGTAACCACCAATCATTGAAAATAAAGGTTGTAACGTTACGATAACTGTAGAACTCGCTACAGAAGTATATTGTAATGATTCAAACCATAGTACATAATGTGCAGCTAAAAATAGCCCGGATATGAATCCGAATCCCCATTGTCTTCTTGTTACTGTTTTTAGCTCGTTTCGATTATTTTTATTAAATAGTAATAACGGTAATAGAATCAGTGCAGCAAAGAATAATCGATAAAAAGCAATGATAGCCGCAGGAGCATCTGCCAATTTTACGAAAATTGCTGAAGTTGATAGGGCGAATACGCCGAAAAATAAGATGCAATATGAAAGAATAGGCGATTTCACAGTTTGTCCCTCCGATACAATGTTTATTATAATAAAATTAATACGATATAATGTACAAAGGTAAGTATATAAGTCCTTAAGGCGATAGGAAAGGATTATTTGCCTTTGTTTACTATGTCAGCACAAAGACAACGAAATATGCAATATGATGAACGAAAGGAAGGTTTTACTATGATACATGATAGACTCGGACAAACTGTATTAAGTTATCGTAAGAAAAATAATATGACAATTCGTGAATTTGCTAATTATGCAGGAATTAGTACTTCACTAATTAGTCAAATTGAACGAGGATATGCGAATCCTTCTTTAAGTGTATTGGAATTAATTGCGAAAGCATTAAATGTACCGCTATTTACACTTTTTATTAATGAGATTGATACAGATTCACTCATTTCTAAGAAAAAAGATCGAAAAAAAGTATATCGAGAAAATAATGATCACATTGTATATGATGTATTAACACCGGATTTTATGAAAGCACGTATTGAAATGCTAATGATGGATTTAAATAAACAAGCAAACACAACGGAAAGTCACTATTCACATGAAGATAAAGAAGAGATTGCTGTTGTTATGAAAGGAGAAGTGTATGTGGAGTTAGAAGGAAAAGAATATTTTTTAGAAGAAGGCGATGTTGTACGTATTCCGCCAAATGTGAAACATCGCTTTTTGAATAAAAGTGATGAATCCAATCATATTTTATTTGTATTGACACCATCTTTAGGATGAGTATTAAGTGATTTTTATTACGGGGGAAAAATAGATGGAAAATAAAACTGTTTTAAGAGATGGTCTTTCAATTATTTCTCAGTGTAAAAAACAAACAAATGATATTTGGCATGCGCATTTCGGAGCAGCTGCAATTGCTAGTTATTTTTTCATGAAAGATAACAATATGGAAGAAGAGATCACTCATAGTATGTATTCCCAATCAAAAATGATGTTGAACAATCAAAACTTAGGTGAAATCATCGATAGTAAAGAAGAAATTGATTTTCAAAGTGCTGAAAAACGGATTATAAAATCATTGGAGCATACAATTGATGAACTTCATTGGGTGGGGCATAATGTCATTTATGCTGCATTAAGTTTATTAGCTATAAAAGAGTTACAAAAATGGGGGAATAATCAAGCAATTGAAGGGATTACTAACCTTATATTATCGTTTCGAAAAACAATTCCTGGTAGATCGTGGATTGGTTTTACGACGAAGGAAGTAAAACAATTAAGTATAAACGATGAGATAGAAAGTGAATTCAAAAATCCGAAACAATTATCTAAGTTTATTTTAAAGGAGCTCTCGCAATTTAATATTATTTATAGAGCGGAAGCGCATCATGATTTAATTGGTCATTTGCTTACTTTTTCTCATGCAATTAATATTATGTATGATTTAGGGCATAGAGATATATTCCAACGAGGGATACGTCCACTGTTAAAACTAGTATACGTGTTACGTGCTAGTCAATATCTTATGCCGAATACTGAAATTAACTTGCACTCACCTATAGATCGTTTACCTTTAATCGAATCAAAACGTGCTTATGTATTACCAACAGAAAATCAATTTTGGCTAAAAGACTATAGTGCGTTTGATTGGGATTTCGGGCATGTTTTTAAATTCTCATATAGTTATTTTGATCATATAAAGAGAGCTCCAGAATATAAAGATATTACATTAGAGAAATTCCGATTTGTTATTAATACATAATGAAGTCTAATGATCTGTATAAAGGGTTAAATTTAAATTTTTTTGTTGATAGTATATTATTTTTTTATTTGTAAGATTTTACATGCTTATTTTACTTTTACTAATTATGTAAATAGGCTATACTAAAATACATATATTTTAGTATTGGAGAGAGAAGTAAAACGACATGGAATTAGTGAAATTGGAAAAAGTCATTGAAATAAAGAAAGAAGAACTTTTATATTTAGTATCGGATTACGGAATTCAACATGAAAAAGTATTGGCATTAAGTCAAGAAATAGACAAATTGATTAATTACTTTATGTTTTTAAAATAAAAAGAACTATGGCATGATTTGAAAATGTTATAGTTCTTTTTTATTTGGAAATTCAGATGTATATTCTATATACTGATAATAGATAGAATATTCTGTTTTGAAGGAGGGAGATATATGATATTACATACGCACATTTCAGGCGAAGGGGAACCAATTATGCTTTTACACTCTGGTGGTATGACAGGTTTAGTAGAGTATGAAGAGCAGGTAGCATTTTTTCGAGAAAGAAACTATCAAATCATTCGTCCTGATTTAAGAGGACATGGAAGATCAGGGGGGACGTTGGAGAATTATTTCCTACGATCTGTAAAGGATTTACATGATACGTTAGTACATTTACAAATTGATAGATGTCATATAGCTGGTGTTTCACTAGGAGGATTAGTCGCTTTATTATTTGCAAAAAAATATCCAGATAAAGTGAGAACATTAACTTTTTCAGGTATTTTTCCGGTTAAGAGAGAAAATTGGGAAGAGTCTCAGGAGTATGAAGCAAAGTGTCATCAGGAATTGATGGAAAATAAAGAAGTTGTAACGTATATGAATGAAATTCATGAGAAAAGTGACTGGAAAGCATTACTTGAATCGTGGCAAGTTAAAGATTGGTACCCATTTGATGAAACAGGTGATGTAGCTAATCTTCAAATACCTACACTTTGTATTGCTGGGGGAGATGCAGAAGATGAAGTTACAGCTACTACAATGTTCAAACAATTAAACGATAATATTTATATTGCTGTTATTCCGTTTGCTGGTCATTTAGTGCATAACGATCAACCAGAAATATATTCGAATATATTGTCTAATTTCTTACAGAATGCACAAGCTGCTAGTCGAATATAAGGACTTTTGGGTATAATAATAAAGGAATTATTAATTGTATCGGTTAGGAGCGCAGCACATATGAAAACAGTTGTTGTTATCGGTGGAGGTATAACGGGACTTTCTACTATGTTTTATTTAGAAAAATTAAAAAAGGATAATAATATCGATTTAAATTTAATCCTTGTAGAAAAAGAAGAGTACTTAGGTGGTAAAATCCATAGTGTAGAAGAAAAGGATTTTATTATGGAATCAGGAGCGGATTCTATCGTTGCTCGTAATGAACATGTTATGCCGCTTGTAAAAGATTTGAATTTAGAAGAAGAAATGGTATATAACGAAACGGGTATTTCTTACATACATTCTGATAATACTTTACACTCAATTCCATCTGACACTATATTTGGGATACCGATGAGTGTGGAGTCTTTGTTTAGCAGTACGCTAGTATCAACGAAAGGGAAAATTGTTGCTTTAAAAGATTTTATAACGAAAAATAAAGAGTTTACAAAAGATACTTCACTTGCTGTATTTTTAGAAAGCTTTTTAGGGAAAGAGTTAGTGGAAAGACAAATTGCTCCGGTGCTTTCAGGAGTATATTCCGGTAAATTGAATGAACTTACTATGGCATCGACATTACCGTATTTACTGGATTATAAAAATAAATATGGAAGTATTATTAAAGGTTTTGAAGAGAATAAAAAACAGTTTCAATCAGCAGGAAACAAAAAGTTCGTATCATTTAAAGGTGGACTATCTACGATTATTGATCGTTTAGAAGAAATGCTGACTGAGACAGTCGTTAAGAAAGGCGCTGTAACGACTGCTGTAAGGAAACAAGGTGATCGCTATGAAATCTCCTTTGCAAATCATGAATCAATCCAAGCTGATTATGTTGTTTTAGCAGCTCCGCATGATATCGCAGAAACTTTATTACAGTCTAATGAGTTAAACGAGCAGTTTCATACATTTAAAAACTCATCTCTTATAAGTATTTACTTAGGATTTGATATACTTGATGAACAATTACCGGCGGACGGCACAGGATTTATCGTAACGGAAAACAGTGATTTACATTGTGATGCGTGTACATGGACAAGCCGGAAGTGGAAGCATACATCGGGAAAACAAAAGCTATTAGTAAGAATGTTTTATAAGAGTACAAATCCAGTATATGCAACGATTAAAAATTATAGTGAAGAAGAATTGGTACAAGTCGCTTTATATGATATTGAAAAGAGCCTGGGGGTTAAAGGGAAACCAGAAGTAGTTGAAGTTACAAATTGGAAAGATTTAATGCCGAAATATCATTTAGAACATAATCAAGCTGTTCAAATATTACAAGAAAAAATGACGGATCTTTATCCTAATGTATACTTAGCTGGAGCTTCATATTACGGTGTCGGAATTGGTGCGTGTATTGGAAATGGGAAGAACACTGCAAATGAAATAATTGCAACATTAAATGAATCGTCAAACTAACATAGTATAAATAAATAAATAAATAAAATGTCCCTCCAGTATATTGGAGGGACGTTTTATTTATTTCACTTGAATTGAAATTTTTTTATTAGTTGTATTATTCTCAGTAATCGTTAATGCTATGTTCCCAGATTCTTTAAATGAATATGATGAGAGTTGATAAAGCTCTTTTATGCCATGTTTCTCTTTTAATTTATTGGCTGGAAGTGATGTTATGTTCGGTTTCCATGTTTCCTGTTTACCCGAAGGATAGTTAACTATTATTTCTGGATTATTTAATTGCATTACTTCCCAAGAGGCAAAATGTAGTTCAACTTCTGTATCTTTCTTTAGTAATACTTCTGAGAAATATCCAAGCTCTCCGACATTACCGAAAACAGTAAAGTTTTGATTTTGTAATGTGATATCTAAATGTTTAGGTTGATAGGTTGCTGCGTGATAGATTCCATATGAAAGCGAAAGAGTGGAAGCGATTAACATGCCGATTGAAAATGTCATAAAGCTATTACCTTTAAAACTAGTCATCATGAATGAATTTGGGGCGAACTTTTTTGCAAATAAAAATATGAGTAATATGAGTAAGAGGGATAAACTGATGAATATATACATAGAAAATATACACCTCCATAAAAAACATATTTTAACTATATTTTACCATGAATGTATGGGGGAGGGTGTTGTTTTAGCAGGGAAAAGTGAGCAAGGAATCGAAAGTATAAGACATCTTATTACGAGCGGAGTGATGGAAATGAAAATAATACAATTAATTTTAAAACTAGAGTGTAAAGAGATGATCATAGTATTTTGATCACCTCTTTATTTTTTCTAATCATGCAAAAGCAAGAAGGGTTATTTTTAGTTCGTATTGAATTAAGAGGATAAGCTTCTCTAGAAATATTTGATAAATGGGACATTGAGGACTTTCCTAATTATAAATACTTTTTCTGCTATAATAAATGAGTAGAAAGAAAGGAGTGATCCTGTGGCGTTTCCTATATTAGAAACAGAACGTTTGCGTTTAGTTGAAATAGAACAATCTTATTGTCAAAAAATATATGAAATCTTTTCATTGGATGAAGTAACGTGTTATTACGGTATGAATTCTTTTACGGAGTTTGGACAAGCTTCACGTATGATTGAATCTTTTTCAAAAAATTACTTTGAGAAAAAGGCAATACGATGGGGGATTGTATTAAAAGAAACAAATACTTTAGTGGGTACAATTGGATTAAATAATTTACAACTATGGAGTAAACGATCTGAAATTGGATATGACTTACATCCTCGTTATTGGGGGAATGGTTATGCGTCAGAAGCGGCTCGAGAAATTATTCATTATGGATTTCGAGATTTAGGCTTATTTAGAATTGGAGCTATTACATACCCTGAAAATGTTACTTCTTGTAAAATGTTATCTAAAATAGGCTTTCATAAGGAAGGGTTATTACGTGGATATATTCATCAAGGAAATAAGCAACATGATGCACTATTGTATTCTATAGTTCGAACGGATGTAGAGGATATAAAGTGAAACTTTAATCAGTGGGGGTTTTCTTCATCCCCTGATTATTAGTTGAACCAATCGGACTTTTATGGGAAGTTGATCCCCCACCTAAATTCTTTGCTTTCGCTGAATTTTGAGGTGGGGGTCTTACTGCCCATTAAAGCGGGATAAATTTATAATAAAAAAACCCTCTTATAAAAGAGGGGTTAAGTAAAAATTAACCTATTTTAGGTAATAAACGTTCTCCGCTTTTCATGCTACTTTTACATAAAGGGCATTTAGGCTCTTCTTCAAATGAAAAATTCTTTCTCATCCATCCTAAACAATCCTCTGATTCACATTCCCAGACAGGGGTTTGTTCTGGTGGTACTTCAGCTACATCGTTCTTTCGATTGCGATACATATAACCACTCCTTTTATGTAAAAAATTTTAGTTATATATTAAAAAGGTTGTTAACCGAGCTGGTAACAACCTTTTTATTGTTTGAATTATAGCTTTACAACGTTTTTAGCTTGAGGTCCACGGTTACCGTCTTCAACTTCGAAGCTAACTTCTTGACCTTCGTCAAGAGATTTGAAGCCGTCGCCAGTGATAGCTGAGAAGTGAACGAATACGTCGTTACCGTCTGCAACTTCGATGAAACCGAAACCTTTTTCGCTGTTAAACCATTTTACTTTACCTGTTAATGTCATGGTAATGCCTCCTAAAATTTAAAAAGATTACAATATGATCGGCCTTATTTGAATGAAAAATAAAAGTTCACATATTATCAAACACCCATAAGGAGTACAAAATAATCCTGATTGATACTTGATAATATGCAAAGGAAATATGGTGTTAAATTGACCTTAATTACTATCTTACAACAAATGGTGGGAAATAGCAAGTGCTGGTAATACCAGTGAATAATCTTGGTGATAATAGTAAAACGCACAAAGTCATCTCTTTTATTTATATATTATTCCAAATTTAGGTTTATGCTAAACGGAAAACATTTTTATTGAAAGTTTGTATTAGAGAAACGATATATAGTATTAATATATTTGTTATGGAGGCGAGAATATTGCAATTTACTCAATTTAAAATAATTGAAGCAGCCAAAGAAGGAAGAAGGAAAGTCCATCCAGTATTCGCTATTATACTTGCAATTGTATTTTTAACTTTAGGTGAATTTTTCATGTTATTTATGTTGTTTTTACCGAAAGCAGAAACACTTTTAATGAAGGCAATTTATAGTGATATTGAGATGATATTGACGTTTGGCGGAGCTATATTTTTTGTTTTTTTATGGGTTAGATTTGTAGAGAAAAGATCAATTTCATCCATTGGGTTTTGGAGAAATCATTGGATAAGAAAATATTTGAGAGGTGCATTATTAGGGTTTGTTTTCATTTCGATACCAGTAATGATACTTTTATTAACAGGAATTGTACAACTACAAATGCAACAAATTACGCCAACCACTATAATTGGAATTGTGGGATCTTTAGTTGCTTTTTTAATACAAGGTGCAACAGAAGAAATTGTTGTTCGAGGTTGGTTATTTCCGGTCCTTTCTGCTAGAAGTCGTATATGGATTGGGATTGTTGTGACTTCTTTTTTATTTGGTTTTCTTCATTTACTTAATCCAGGTATTACAATTCTTTCAATATCGAATATAATATTAGTTGGTGTATTTGCAGCTTTTTACGCTTTGAAAGACAGTGGTCTTTGGGGGATATGTGCATGGCATTCCATTTGGAACTGGGCACAATATAACGTATTCGGTTTTGCAGTTAGTGGAATGGTGATGTACTCTACACCACTTTTTAAACCTGTAACAAACGGATCGGAAGTCCTTCATGGGGGCTCGTTCGGAATTGAGGGGAGTATCATTACAACAATCATGCTGTCTATCGCTTCAATTGTTTTATGGAGACAGTTATGGGGGAGAAAAGAGAAACAACGAGATTTAAGTTAATGAAAGTGGGAGAAACTATGGGGATTATAGCGTTTGAGGGAGCGAGTGCGGTTGGTAAGAGCAGCACGTGTCATGAATTAGAAAAAAATTATGGTGCATACATTATACCTGAAGTGAATTTTTTATTTGAAAGACCAAAAAACGAACATAGAACATGGTATTTTGAAAAACAAGTAGAGCGCTGGAAAATAGCAGTGCAGAAGTCAGAGCAATATGAATTAGTAATACTTGATGGTGATATTTATCAGCCACTTAGTTATAATTGGTGTTTCCATTTTGATATATTTAATCAGCCATTATCTTTAATAGAAAACTTTTATAAAGAAAAGCTGATCAATAAGGAAATTGGTTTTCCTGATCAATATTTTTATTTATATACGAATGATGAAGAACTTAGAAAACGGAAAGAATCTGACGAGACAAAAAGAAGAAGAAACTTTGAAAAACATTTACATATATCAAAATCGTTTCAACGTTATTATGAAAATTTAAATACCGTTACAGACGGGTACTGCAAAATGATTGATGCGAAAAGTGTAAAATCGAATGAGTTAGAAATTGTGAAAAGTTTAAACTGTTTAAATGTGTCTGAAGAGAGCCGTTTTGATGTTTCAAGGTTAGATGCGATTACGAAGTGGTTAAAAGAACATCGTGCATAAAAACAACGAGTGCCTTATAAGGTACTCGTTGTTTTTATATGTATTATATATTGATTTTAAAATTTGTAAGTTCGCTTTTTCATTTTTCTTAATAGCATTTGCATATTTAGCTAGAAAGAGCTGAGAAGGATAAACCGGTAGTTCACCACAAATGTCGATACCATAAACATTTTTATTCCTAATAAGAGAATGTAAACATTTTAACGTATTATCCGAAAGAAGTCTCCTTCCTCAGGCGTGTGAAAGACGATAGTCTAGCGGCAGGTGGGAGATGAATTTCGGTTTGGCGTAGCCAAACATTTGGTTTTCCTATTTATTTCGCCTTTGATATAATTATTCTTATAAGAGGTAAAGTTTGGTATAACAATGAAAGTAGATAATAATTTTGTAGTGTTCAGGTTGTGTGATTACCGTCATAGCTTATGGGAAATGAAGCGGAAAATGGGGTGAATGGATATGGCAAAGCAGAATAAGGCTTACAAATTTCGTCTGTATCCAACAGAAGAACAAGCACATCTCATACGTAAAACATTCGGCTGCGTACGATTTGTATATAATAAAATGCTGGCTGAACGAAAAGAAGCATATGAAAAACACAAAGCGAATAAGGAAGAACTGAAGAAACAAAAATTCCCTACTCCTGCGAAATACAAAGTGGAGTATGAATGGTTGAAAGAAGTCGATTCCTTAGCGTTGGCCAACGCGCAATTAAATTTGCAAACTGCGTATAAGAATTTTTTTAGTGGTCAAAATGATTTTCCAACATTCAAAAGCAAAAAGAGTAGAAAATCCTATACAACGAATCGAGTAAACGGAAATATTATGTTATTTCATGGTTATATCAAATTACCAAAGTTGAAAATGGTGAAACTGAAGCAACATAGAGAAATCCCGCCAAAACATATCATCAAATCGTGTACGATTTCGATGACACCTACTGGTAAATACTATGTGTCCATCTTGACTGAATATGAAAAAGAGATTGTACAAAAAGAAGTACAATCTGTAGTTGGATTAGACTTCGCAATGGCTGAATTGTATGTGAGTAGCGAAGATGAGAAAGCCAATTATCCTCGCTTTTATCGTCAGATGTTAGAGAAATTAGCGAAGGCACAACGAGTATTAGCAAGACGTGTGAAAGGTTCAGAACGCTGGAATAAACAACGCATTCGTGTAGCGAAATTGCATGAAAAGGTCGCCAATCAACGTAAAAATTTTCTTCATCATAAGTCTAAAGAATTAGCTACGAGTTTTGACGTTGTAGCAATCGAAGACTTACATATGAAAGGAATGTCACGAGCATTTAGATTTGGTAAGAGTGTAGCGGACAACGGTTGGCGGATGTTCACGACATTTTTAGCATATAAGCTACAAGAACAAGGAAAACAGCTTGTAAAAATAGATAAATGGTTTCCTTCTACAAAGATGTGTAGTAATTGTGGAAATAAAAAAGAAATGCCATTATGTGAACGCACGTATGCGTGTTTGTGTGGACTCACAATTGGCCGTGATTATAATGCAGCGATCAATATCAAAAAGGAAGCCATTCGCTTATTAGTGTTGGCATAAATAGTAATAAAATAACCTTTGGAACAAGGGAGTTAGCTCGGCTGTCCTAGGACAAATTCGTTAGCTATCAAAAGTAGCGATGAACCGAGAAGCCCCCACTTCAAGTAGGCTCGTAAGAGATACTAAGTGGTGGGTAGTTCACTAGTGTAGAAAGTTTCATATGTCCTTGATCCCAATTTGTAATAGTTACTTTTGAATCTAAAACATCTTTATCAATGCTTACATATATAGTCTCTGTATGAATATGCGAAAGTATTGTATGTACAGATACTTCATTAGATATATCTATCGGGAATACTTCTACGCATGAATAATCATTAGAATGAATGGTTAAAGAAGAAGGTCCGATAATAATTACTTTCTTTAATTTCGGGTTATTTTGAAGTGCGAATGATACCCATGAACCGCAAGAAATAAGAGTATGTTCATTTTCTTCTTTTAAGTTCATGTCAATGTGATGATCAAATAAAATAAGGCTAAATGGTTCATCTATTTCTTTTAGTAGCAAATAAGATACATAATGATAATTTCCAGAACCGATAAAGGTGATTCCTCTTTGCTTTCTACGATATAACTCCCGTTTTATTCGCTTTAAAGAAGGAGTCTCGCAATACAGGTTTGCGTGCTCTAAATGACTAAAATCAATATCTTCATGTGAATAAGAATGAAGTTTATTTTGTAATAAATATGTATCGTCAAAGTTTAAAAAAGTTAAACCGCTATACAATAAACTCATATTTATTCATCTCCTTTATATGTAGGCTAGCATATATTTTTATAAAATTAAAACGAAATGCTTAGAGATGGATCTGCATTTGAAAAAGACGGGTATTTTGACGGAATAATCTTTCAATTTACAAAGAAAAGAAATATAATATAAGGAAATATATATATGGTTCAAGAAATAGAAAATACGAAATGGGATATGTGGGAGGAAACAGGCAAGATGAAAACATTTTTTAAAATAATAGGTATTTTAGCTGGTATGGCGGTAATTGGCGTAGGTGTAACATATGGTATGCTGTATTATCTAAATAATAGTAAACCAGCTGCGAAAAAGGCATCACCAGCTGCTCCGGCAGCAGAAGTACTAGCTGATAGTAATGTAAAAGCTGAAGATGCAAAGCTTTTAGAAAATGGTAATCATTCATTACCGAATAGTGGTTTTAATAAAAATTTTAAGTGGACAGATGAAAACATACAGACAGCATTACATGAAATGGCACATCAAAAAACGAAGGCTGATCAAAAGTGGGGCTATATTTTTATCACACAAGAACGTATTGAAAGTTTACTTGATATTGTAAAGAGTAATGACCTAGTACAAGGAAATACATATGCAGATATTTTAGAGAGATGGCAACAAGGAAAATATGAAAAGATGAATGCGGATCACAACAAGATTTGGAAATTACAAAGCGGAAATTTAGGTGAAGGAAAAGGAGTAATGTCAGAAGCAGAACAAAAAGAGTTAATTAATCAATTGTTTATGCAAAAAGGTACTTATTCAGGCAGTAAATTAATTGCAGATGGGGGACAGACTAATAAATAAGATACTATTGGAAGAGAGTAAGTGCTTATTAGGCAGTTACTCTTTTTTTGTGCACCTTTTAGTCCCGCTCTAGTAAGGAAAGAAACGATTGTAAAACGGGTGAAATCCATCTAGATTTATGATAGATTACATGGCTTTGAATAACTGTTGAAGTTTCGATAGGCTGAAAACAGAGTTGTTCTTTTTGACAACTTTCTTGTACAACGATGTAAGGAAGAATTGAAATTCCTAATTCACACATCACAGACTGTTTAATGACTTCAACGTTGGAAGTTTCAAATGTTTTAGCTGGAATATTTCCGCTTTGACGTAAAAACCGATCTACCATCGGTCTATAGCCGCAGCTTTGTTCTGTAAAGATAAATTGAGTATCATTTAGTAAACAAAATGGATTAGAGTGTGTTGAGTAATGTGTAGGTAAAATCCATCCAAATGCTTCATTACAAAAAGTACGCGTAATAAAATCATTATGTTCCATACTTTCCCCGATTATGAAAATAACATCTGTTTCTCCTTCACGCAGCTTATTCATTGCTTGTTCGTTTGTAGTTGTTTCCAGTACGATATTTACTTTCGGATTTTCCTGTTTGTAAGTACGTAACAATTGTGGTAATCGGTACACTGCTAATGATTCGTTAGACGTAATACTTAATGTTCCCTTTAAAGCATCACTATTTTGAGGGATTTCTTGCGCTTTTTCATAAATAGCTAGTAATTCTAGGGCATAAGGATGAAATTGATGACCTGCTTTTGTAAGAAGTACTTTTTTTCCTAATCGATCGAATAGAGGGAGACGTAAATCGTTTTCTAATGCTTTTATATGCGCTGTCACAGTAGATTGCGCATAACCTAACGCATGAGCAGCTTTAGAAAAACCACCATACTTAACAATCGCACAAAATGTTTTAACATGTCTCATTTCCATAAGCAATCCCTCTTTTATTATCATGATTTGTGAATGATTATATCACGTATTTCAATTTTCCAAATGATTAAATCCTTTATAAAATGAAATTGTAGAAATATTCATTTAAGTGATATTGGAGGAGAAAAGATGATCAAAAAGGGCTATCATGTAGCTGTAGTAGGGGCTACAGGTGCAGTAGGGCAGAAAATTATTGAACTGTTAGAAAATGAAATGAAGTTTAATATAGTTGAAGTTACATTGCTTTCGTCAAAACGATCCGCTGGTAAGGTAGTACAATTTAAAGGACGAGAGATAATTATACAAGAGGCAAAAACAACTAGTTTTGAAGGTGTTGATATTGCCTTTTTTAGCGCTGGAGGAGAAGTGTCTAGACAATTTGTTAATCACGCAGTCACTAGTGGTGCCATCGTAATTGATAACACAAGTGAATACCGAATGGCGCACGATGTACCGCTCGTTGTTCCAGAAGTAAATGCGCACACTTTAAAGGAGCATAACGGTATCATAGCAGTTCCGAATTGTTCAGCATTACAGATGGTAACGGCTCTTCAGCCAATACGAAAATCATTTGGTATAGAACGAATTATAGTTTCAACGTATCAAGCTGTATCAGGATCTGGAATTCACGCGATTCATGAATTAAAAGAACAGGCTGAGTCTATGCTTACAGGTGAAGAAGTAAAGAGTACTATATTACCAGCGAAAAAAGATAAAAAACATTATCCAATTGCGTTTAATGTACTTCCGCAAGTAGATATATTCACAGATAATGATTTTACATTTGAAGAAGTAAAAATGATTCAAGAAACGAAGAAAATTTTGGAGGACCAAAACTTGAAAATGGCAGCTACTTGTGTGCGTGTTCCGGTCGTATCCGGGCACTCAGAATCGGTTTATATAGAACTTGAAAAAGAAGCAACTGTTGCAGAAATAAGAGAAGTGTTGCTGGATGCACCAGGTGTTGTACTGCAAGATAATCCTAGTGAACAGCTGTACCCAATGCCATTATATGCAGAAGGGAAAATAGATACATTTGTCGGGAGAATTAGAAAAGACCCTGATACACCAAAAGGATTCCATCTTTGGATTGTTTCCGATAATTTATTAAAAGGGGCCGCTTGGAACTCGGTTCAAATTGCAGAAACGTTGGTGGAAGAGGGGATAATATAGTATAGGTAAATTAGGAAACTGTTAATGATTACAGTTTCCTAATTTTTATTTTATAATTGTTTTCTTTATTCCAGCCAAATTTGATTTGAAAGACAGTAAAAAACATCAAGAATGAATAAAATTCATTTGGTATGATATGGATAAATTAGATGTAAGGGGGGATTTAGATGTACCAAGTAAAGGGGTACTTTTCATCATTAAAAGGAAGTCATTATGATATTGGAAAGCAACAAGGGGAGTTTGTGAAAAATCATCCGTATCTCATTCCACAATTTATACAGCAAGAACATTTAGTATCAGATAATTATTGGACAGAATCTAGAAATATATTAAATGAATATTGTCCAGGAATTAATGAAGAAATTGAAGGGTTTTGTGAAGTGTTGAAAATTCCTGCTAGAAATCTGATGTATTATTATCAAACACTATTAAAAGCAGGATGTAGTCATTGTGTCGTATTACCTAAAAAGACAGATTCAAAGCACACATATGTTTTAAGAAATTATGATTTGTCACCAAAAATAGATGATATGCGTTTTTGCTCAACACATGTTGAAGGTGCATATGTGCATAGTGGCTTTTCTACTTTTTATTTCGGTCGAACAGAAGGAGTTAACGAGCATGGGTTATCTGTTACATTTTCAGCATGTGGTCAACCAGTAGGAAATATTGAAGGCTTACGAAAGCCAGTGTTAAGTGGTTTACAATGCTTTGCGGTAATTCGAGTATTATTGGAGAAATGTAAAAATGTGCAGGAGGCGATATCACTAGTTGATGAAATGCCAATTGCAAGTAATATTAATCTAATTGTAGCAGATCCTTTAGACGCAGCACGTATTGAAATATTTGACGGTTTTAAATCAATAACCACAATTGATGAGGAAAACCAAAATTTTATCGTATCAACAAATCATGCGATTAGTTTATCTGTTCAAAAATTGAATAATAGAAGATTAGAACAATCTACAAACAGATATTACACATTGTATGAACATTTAAAACGAAATGAACAAGTGAGCATGGATTCTTTAAAAGAATTAGTAGAAAGAGAGTATCCTACTGGGCTGACAGTACATAATTATGAAGAATGGTTTGGAACTTTGCATTCTGTCTTATTTGATTTGCATAATCGTACAATGAATATTTGCTTCGGATCTCCACTATTCAACGACTGGTACTCATTGAAAGTTGGAGGAAGTCTTTCATTTTCTCAGGTAAATGTGAAATTTAATAATAAAACGTATACTGACTTTTGGAGAGAAGAATGCTATTAATTGATTCAAGAAGAATAAATGAGATAAAATGGTAATAGTAAGGTGTATATAAGGGGGGATTGCCATTGCTAAAAGTAATGTTACCGATTGTTCTTATCTTATTTGTTGCCGTTTCAATGTATATTACTTATGAAAAAAGAAAAAAAACAGGGGTAAAAGGATTGAAGAGTGCGTTAACTTCAATTTGTTTCTTTACACTAGCAATCTTAAATTTGCTTGCATATTGGTTTAACTTTGGCGGTATTTTTATTTGGTTAATTTCAATTGTTTTATTACTAGTGGGGGCATATTTTACGAAATATATTCCAATATCTAAAAAGGTACATTGAAATTTATTTGAGTTTAAAAGTTATGTTGTATTTTGTTTTGAAAAGAGATTATTCTACTAGAGCGTTGTGAAACGGTTTTATAGGATAATCTCTTTTGTTCGTTTAGCTTTGTAAAGAACGTACTGTTCTTTTTAGTTGTTCAATAAATTCTCGAGTTGCAGCTCACAATGTTTTTATTTTGTAAAAAGTCTATATACGGTTTTGGTAACACTGTAATTCCCATTCCTTTTGAAACCATTTGGATTAAAGATTCCATCGTACTAATTTCTAAAATTGGTTTTGGTTTAAAGTTAAATTTTTGACAATGAGATGTAATTAGTTCGGTTAAAAAGAAATTTTTAGGTAAAAGAATTAAAGGGTAGTTCTGTAATTCAGCAATAGATACATGATTACGTTCAGCTAATTGATGATCGGTTGGTACGACTAATGTAAGTTCACTTTTGTATAGAGGGATAGAAATAATCTCCTTATCTTGCACCGGGAGAAATGTAATGCCAATATCTAGTTCGTTTTGTAATAATTTTTCACGAATATCTCCTGTACGAAGCCCTAATACAGAAAGCTTTATATTGGGATATGAATGATTAAAATTTAATATAGCTGGTGGTAGTAAATAATTTACGACGGTTAACAAAGAGCCTATTGTTAAGGAACCTTGCTGTAATCCGTTTAGATCTTGAATTGCAGAACGAGCTTGTTCGACTTCATGAAAAATGGTTTTACTATGTAATAATAAAATCCTTCCTGCATCAGTTAAAGATATTTTTTTACCAATGCGATCGAAAAGCGGCATTCCTACTTCATGTTCTAATGCACGTATTTGCTGACTTAGAGAAGGTTGTGAAATATTTAGTTTCTCAGCTGCTTTGGTGAAATGCAATTCTTTTGAAACAGCTAAAAAATATTCAAGTTGTCTTAATTCGATTGGAATCACCTCAAGTTTAATGATAGGTTATATCTATCATTATTATATAAATAATTGGATTGAACAATGATTTTGTGGAGCTTATAATCACTTTATTAGAGAGGGATTGAAAAAATTTTGAAGTAAAGATAGATAAGTATCGGAGCAAGGATATTTGAGTGGTTATTACATTTGCTGACCTTTTGTCATTTTAAATGAAAAATAGACAGAGAGTTTGAAAGTATAAATTAATCTATTGAAAAATTGTGGGTTAAGTAAGAGGAGCGATTAAG